>DATFAJ010000331.1:0-5248 GCA_035254745.1 Candidatus Methylomirabilota bacterium
CCCTCGAAGAAGATGATCGTGCTCCACCCGGGCGACCAGCTCTGGGAGTACATCGCGGGCGGCGCCGGCTACGGCGACCCGCTCGACCGGGAGCCGGCCGCGGTGCTGGCCGACGTGCTCGACGGCAAGATCGCGAGCACCGCCGAGTACGGCGTCGTGCTCACGCCGGACGGCGCCGCGGTGGACGAGGTGAAGACCAAGGAGTGCCGCGAGGCCCTCGCCGGCCGGCGCGGGGCCGCCGGCGGGCCGTAGCGGCCCGCGCGACGGGCATCGATGGACAGAGCCCGGGGCCCGGAGCGGCCCGCTCTGATCCTCGGTGGGCGGTTCCTCTGGGGACTGGCCATGATCCGTAGCCTGGGGCGTCGCGGCGTGCCGGTGTATGCCACCGGGACGAAGGGCAGCTTCGTCGCCCGGTCCCGGTGGCACCGGGTCGCGCCCCCCGAATGGGGCGAGGACCCGAGCCCGGCGACGCTCCGCGACTACCTGAGCGGGGTGCCGCAGGAGGGCATGGTGCTCGTGCCCACGACCGACGACTGGGCGCTCGCGGTGGCGCGGCTGCCCGCGCCGGTGGCCGCGCGGTTCCCGGCGAGCCTGCCCCCGCTCGGGAGCCTCGAGGCGCTCATCGACAAGGGGCGATTCGCGGCGGTGCTCGCGCGCCTCGGAGTGCCCCACCCGCGTACTGTCCGGCTCGACCCCGAGGACGACCGGGCTACTCTCCCGGCCGACGCCTTCACCGACGCGTTCCTGAAGCCGTGCGACTCGCAGGCCTTCCGGCGGCGATTCGACGTCAAGGGCCTTCACTTCCGGACGCCCGACGAGGCCCTGGCCCTCGCGCGGGAGGCCCGGGGCGCCGGCCTCGAGGTCATGCTGCAGGAGTACGTTCCGGGGCCGCCGAGCCATCACTACATGGTGGAGGGATTCGTCGACCGGACCGGCCGGGTCTGCGCCCGCTTCGTCCGCCAGCGCCTGCGCATGTTCCCGCCCGACTTCGGCGACAGCACCTACATGGTGAGCGTCCCGCTCGATCGCGTCCGGGGAGCGGTGGAATCGCTCGACCGCCTGCTCGCGCACCTGTCCTATCGCGGGGTCTTCGAGGCGGAGTTCAAGTACGACGCGCGCGACGGGCAGTTCAAGCTGCTCGAGGTGAACGCGCGCCCCTGGTACTTCATCGGGTTCGCGGCCGACTGCGGCGTGGACTTCTGCGCGATGGCGTACCGGGACGCGCTGGGGCTCGCGGTCGAGCCCGTGCATTCCTACGAGCCGGGGCGCCACTGCGTGGTGGGATCCGACCGCCACGCCTGCTGGGCGCTCTTCCGCCGGGGGCAGCTCGGCGCGTGGGCCTGGCTGCGCTCCTGGCTCGGGGCCCGCCAGATGCTCTTCGCCTGGGACGATCCGGTGCCCGGCCTGGCCCGGCTCCTGAGATCGCTCTGGATCGCGGTCACCCGCCGGCTGGGTCGCACCGCGGGCGCCGACTCGTGACGGACGGCGCGGGCGGTCAGGCGTCCCCGCTCGCGTAGAGCCAGCGCGCCACCAGCGCCTCGGTGTCGCCGCCGAAGTCCTCCCGCGAGCCTTCCGACAGCACGGTGCCGGTCCGCATGACGTAGACGTGGTCGGCGATCTCGAGCGCGCGCTTGATGTTCTGGTCGACCAGCAGGACCGCCTTGCCCTGCGCGGCCAGGCCGCGGATCAGGTCGTAGATGAGCGCGGCCACCCGCGGCTCGACGCCGGCGGTGGGCTCGTCGATGAGCAGGACCACCGGGTCGTGCATCAGGCTGCGCGCGATCTCGAGCTGGCGCTGCTGCCCGCCGCTGAGCGTGCCGGCGGCCTGCCCGCGCCGCTCTCCCAGCACCGGGAACTGCTCGAACGCCCGGCCCACCAGCTCCTCGACGCGCCCGCGCTCGCCGCGGTAGCGCCACGCGCCGAGCCGCAGGTTCACCTCGACGGTCAGGTACGGAAAGATGCTCGGCCGCTGCGGGAGGTAGACCACGCCGTGCCGCCCCATCTCGTGCGGCCCGACCGCCCGCAGGGCCCGCCCGTCCAGGTGGATCTCGCCCTCGCGCGCGGGCAGGAAGCCGAAGAGCACCTTGAGCAGGGTGGACTTGCCGGTGCCGTTGGGCCCGAGCACGCACCGGACCTGCCCGCGCGTCGCCTCGACCGAGACGCCCCGGAGGATGTCGATGCCCGGCCGGTAGCCCGCGACCAGGTTCCGCGCGACGAGGCAGGGGGCGGCGGCCGCGGCCATCTCAGAGCCCCGCGTAGGCCGCGAGCACGGTCTGGTCCGCCCGCACCGCGGCCGGGTCGCCGTCGGCGATCTTGCTGCCGCGCGCCATCACGACGAGGCGCCGCGAGATGCGCAGGATCGACTCCATGTCGTGGTCGACGACCACGAAGGTCCGGCCGCCCCGGTGCAGCTCCCGGATGCGCGCGACGAGCTCCTCGCGCAGCCGCGGATGCACGCCCGCGAACGGCTCGTCCAGGAACAGCACCGCGGGCTCGAGCATCAGGCAGCGCCCCAGCTCCAGCAGCTTCTGCTGCCCGCCCGAGAGGTTCCGGGCCTGGAGCTGCTCGAGGTGGGCCAGGTTGAGGAACTCGAGGTAGCCGCGGGCGCGGCGCGCGACCTCGTCCCACCGGGAGTGCGGGCGCGTCAGGCCGGGCACGAGCATGTTCTCGAGCACGGTCATGCGGCCGAAGAGCTGCGTCAGCTGGAACGTCCGGGCCACGCCCATGCCGGCGTAGACGTGCGGCGGCCGGCCGCTCACCCGCCGGCCGCGCACCCGTACCTCGCCGCCGTCGGGCTCGAGGTGCCCGGTCAGCACGTTGATCAGCGTGGTCTTGCCGGAGCCGTTCGGGCCGATCAGCCCGACGAGGTCGCCCTCCGCGACGACCAGGTCCACCGCGTCGTTGGCGACGATGCCCCCGAACCGCTTGACCAGCCCCACGCCCCGGACGAGCTCGGCGCCGTCGCTCACGCGGCGGAATCCTTCTGGGGGACGTCGCGGGCGGCGGCTAGCGGCCCGACGCGCGTGTCCCCCAGGCGCACGAGCTGCAGCCACAGCGGGGTGAGCAGGCCGTTGCGGGCGAAGCGCATGGTGAGCAGCAGCAGCACGCCGAACAGCGGCAGCCGCCACTGGCCGTAGCTCCGGAGCACCTCCAGCAGCGCCTCCACCACGAAGGCGCCGCCGACCGCCGTCGGCAGCCGCTCCATGCCGCCGATCACGGTCATGACCACCAGCTTGGCCATCTCGTCGAGATCGCCCACGCCCGGGGTCATGATGCCGATGTAGTGCGCGTAGAAGCCGCCCGCGAGCCCGGCGAAGGCGCTCGCGATCGCAAAGGCGAGAATGCGGAAGCGCGCCACCGCCACCCCCGAGGCGGAGGCCGCCTGCTCGTCCTCGCGAATGGCGCGCAGGAACAGGCCCCAGCGCGACCGCACCAGGAGGCCCATGAGCAGCAGCGACGCCGCCAGCAGCGCGAACGCGGCGTAGAAGTAGGGCAGGCGCGTGGCGCTCTGGAACAGGGGGGCGGTGTGCAGGCCCGCCATGCCCGCGGTCACGTCGTCCTCGGTCGAGATCGTGATGCGGACGATCTCCGAGAACGCGAGCGTGAAGATCGCGAGGTAGGGCCCGCTCATCCGCAGGCACACCCAGCCGATGGCCCCGCCGAGCACCCCGCACATCACGATGCCGGCGCCCATGCCCAGGAGCACCGGGATGCCGAGCCACTTGACCAGCAGGGCGGAGGTGTAGCCCCCGATCGACGCGAAGGCGGTGTGGCTCAGCGAGAACAGGCCCACGTAGCCCGCGAGCAGCGACCAGCTCGCGGCCAGGATGCCGTAGTACATCCCGATGATCGCGACGTGCATCCAGTAGGCGTTGAGGCGGTCGGCGCCGACCAGCGCGAGGGCCGCGACGACCAGCAGGACGTAGACCGGCAGCCCCCGCACCGGACGCCTACTCCATTCGCAGGTGGCGGCGGCCGAAGAGCCCCTGCGGCCGGAAGACGAGCACGACCATCAGCACCAGGACCCCGAAGGCATTCGTGTAGGCGAACGCCCGCGTCGGATCGGGGAAGAACGCGGTGAAGAGATTCTCGGATTCGCCGAGCAGGAGGCCCGCGATGATGCTGCCGCTCACCGAGCCCATGCCGCCCAGGATCACGATGACGTAGGCGTGGATGTTGGGCAGCACGCCCATGTCGGGCGCGAGCGAGAAGATCGGCGCCACCAGGGCGCCCGCGGCGGCGGCGAGCGCGGCCCCGATCCCGAACGCGAACGAGTTGAAGCGCCGCGCGTTGATGCCCACGATCGCCGCGGAGTCCCGCGACTGGCTGACCGCGTCCAGCGCCTGACCCCAGATCGTCCGCTTCATGAAGTAGAGCAGGGCGGCGATCAGCACGATGCCGACCCCGGCCGCGACCAGCCGATCGTTGGTCACGATCAGGTTGCCGAGCCGCTGCACCCCCGGGATGAAGGACGGAGGCTTCAGCGGAAAGGGGCCGAAGGCGATGACCGCGGAGTTGCGCAGGAAGTAGGCGAGGCCGAAGGTGACGATGAGGCCGTACTCGTCCTTGCGCTCGGTGGCGTCGCTGTAGAGCGGCGTCAGCATGAGCCGCTCGAGCACGATCGCCCCCACGAAGAGCGCCGCCATCGCCACCACCATCGCGAGCAGCGGCGGGACCCCCAGGTACTCGATGACGTAGTACGCGCAGTAGCCCCCGAGCATGTAGAGGTCGCCGTGGGCGAAGTTGACGATCTTGAGGATGGAGAAGATCAGCGTGACGCCGACCGCGATCAGGGCGTAGATCACGCCGATGACCGCCCCGTTCGCGGCCTGGACGAAGAGGTAATCCCAGCTCATCGTGTGCTCAGCGCTCTCCCGGGGATGCGACGGGGGAGATCGCGCCGGCGCGCGCGGCGCCGGCCCGACCTCCCCCGCGTGTCTTCCCCGGGACGAGCCCTATGGGTCCGAGCGGCGACTCACTGGCCCGGCTTCAGGTACGTGTACTTGACGTCCGCGATGTCCCGCGGCCAGACGATGGGGGCGTCCTCGGCCTCCTGGTTCACCTTGCTGTACTGCACCAGCGCGACCGGCGCGCCCATGAACTGGTGATAGGCCCAGTCCGGCTGCTTGCTGGTCGAGAAGGTGTACCGCCCGCGGCCGAGCACGATGTCGGTCTTCTCGAGCGCGGCGATGAGCGCCTTGCCGTCCGTCGACTTCGCCCGGCCGATCGCGTCGATCAGCACCAGCAT
>DATFAJ010000332.1:0-8547 GCA_035254745.1 Candidatus Methylomirabilota bacterium
CTCAAGAAGGGCACCCCGAGGCATCCCGGTCGTCGGGCGGCCTGGCGACTCCGCCGGCGGGGCGGCTGAGCCGGAGCGCGCCATGTTCATGTCGCGGTTCCTGATCGCGTTCGCGGTCCTGCTCGTCGCCTGGGCCCTCGACGCCTTCGTCCTGCACCTGACCGGCGGGCTGATCCACGTGCTCCTGGTGGTGGCGATCGTCCTGCTGATCGTCCACTTCCTGCGCGGCCGCCCCTAGCCCCCGCTCACGCACGATGTGCTTCGCGTGCAAGAGTGACGACCGCTGCGAGCACGCGCTGAACGACTGCGGCGCGGTGAAGGGCGAGTACTGCCTGGTCTGTCACCACAACACCACGCTGTCGGTGCCGGCTCGCCGGTCGACGTCGCTCGGGCCCCGCAAGGACCGCCCGAGCCTGTCGGCGCTGCTGCGCGAGATCCGGCAGCGCCGCGGGCGCCCGGAGTAGCCCGCCCCGGACCGCTCAGCCCACGGCCGGCCCGGTGATCTCCTCGGCCTGCGCCCGCGTGACGCCCATCGCGATCCCGGCGGTCACGATCGCATCCCACGTGGCGGTGTCCAGCGGGACGCCCGCCCGCCCCCGCTCCTCGCGCGAGAGCCGCTCCGGATCGCCGGGCACCAGCACCGGCTTCGCGGCGTCGGCCGGCGGCGAGGCCTTCACGTAGCCCACGAAGGCGTCGACCTCGCGCCGCATCCAGTCCACGCCGGCCAGCCGCGCCGGGTCGACCACGATGCTGAACATGTTGTTGACCACGCCGCCGCGGCGCGGGTTGTCGGGCTGGATGGTGCCGCCGCCGGACATCGCGCCGGCCAGGAGCTCGGTGAGGACGGCGAGCGCGTAGCCCTTGTGCGCGCCGAAGGGCAGGAGCGAGCCGCGAGGCTCCCGGTACATCACCTCGGGATCGGTGGTGGGCGCGCCCTGCGCGTCGATCAGGTTGCCCTCGGGCAGGCGCTTGCCCGCGAGCTTCGCCACCAGGACCTTGCCCATCGCCACCCCGCTCGTGGCCATGTCGAGCAGCAGCGGCGGCTCGGTCGCGGTGCCGGGCAGGCCGATGCAGACCGGGTTGGTGGAGAAGCGCGAGTCGGTTCCCCGGAAGGGCGCCACCAGCCCGCCGTGATCGGCCACGTTGACGAAGTGGATGGAGACGAGCCCGGCCGCGCTGGCCAGCTCGCCGTACGCGCCCACGCGCCCGATGTGATGCGAGTTCGCGAGGGTCATGACGGTGACCCCGGTCTCCCGGGTGCGTGCGATCGCGGCCGCCATCGCCTCGCCCGCCATCCGCCGGCCGAACCCGCGCTGGCCGTCGAACATCAGGAACGGGCCGTCGTCCTTCACCACCTTCGCGGTGGTGTTGGGCACGACCAGCCCTTCCTTCAGGTGTCGCACGTAGTGCGGGATCAGGCTCACCCCGTGGCTGTCGTGGCCGGCGAGGTTGGCGTCGACCAGGTGGCCGGCCACGAGGTCGGCCTCCGCGGGCGCGCTGCCGCCGCGGGCGATGATGGTGGCGGTCAGCCGGCGAAGACGGTCGGGGGCTACGCGCATCGGGGTCTCCTGGCGGGGGGTGGACACCAGCGGAGCCTACCCGCCGGGGGCGCGTGAATCAAGACCGGGCGCCACCCCACTCCCGCCGGAGCTGCTCCCGCGTGTACCCGGCCTGCTCGAGCTGCTTCATCACCAGCGACACGCTGGTGGCGCTGAGCGCCTGGGGACCGTGGCCGAGGACCACGACGTGGTGGCCCCGCAGGGTGAAGTGCTTGTGCCCGTCCGCGCGCTTCACGCGGGTGGCGCCCTCGCGCAGGAGCCAGCGCTCGAGCTCGCGGCGCGTGATGATCACGCGCGGGTGCGCCGGATCACGCGCTCGCCGAAGGCGGCGAGCCGGGCCTCGGGATCGGGCAGGAAGGCGGCCGAGGGCACGAGCACGCGCTGCGCGCCTCGCGCCCGGCACGCCTCCACCGCGCCGACCGGATCGTCGCCGAGCGCTCCCGGGCAGCCGGTGGTGACCTCGATGCGGTCCGGATCGCGGCCCGCCTCCGCGGCGGCTCGGCGCATCAGCGCGATGAGCGGCTCCACCGGCCCCGCCCAGCCGGTGGCGGGGAGGAAGCCGTCGCCCAGGCGCCCGGCCCGCCGCGCCGCCGCCTCGGAGTGGCCGCCCACCAGGATGGGCACCGCGCCGTGCACCGGCTTCGGGTTGGAGCTCATGCCCTCGAAGCCGACGAAGCTCCCCCGGAAGCTCGCGTCGTCGCCCGCCCACAGCGCGCGCATGGCGGCGACGTACTCGTCGGTGCGCGCGCCACGGCGCTCGAACGGCACGCCGAGCGCGTCGAACTCCTCGCGGAGCCAGCCCACCCCGATCCCGAGCGAGACGCGCCCGCCCGAGAGATGGTCGAGCGTGGCCACCTGCTTGGCCAGCACCAGCGGGTTGCGCTGCGGCACGACCAGCACCCCGGTGATCAGTCGCAGCCGCGTGGTGGCCGCGGCCACGTGGGCCATCCAGATGAGCGGATCGGGCAGCGCGGTGCCGGGCCCGCCCGGGAGCCGGCCGTCGGGCGCGTACGGGTAGCGCGAGGCGTACCGCGTGGGCCACACCACGTGCTCGACCGTGATGAGCGACTCGAAGCCGGCCGCCTCGGCGGCGCGGGCCACGCGGTGGGCGGCCGCGGGGTCGGGGAAGGTCAGGTTGGCGAAGTGCAGGCCGAACTTGATGACGTGCCTCGCACAGACTCGGGCAGCTCCCGGACCTGGGGATCCATCGGGAGCGATGATACTCGACGCGCGCGCGCCGGTGAAGGGCTAGCGCGGGGGTCGGCGGTCCGTGCAGATCGCCCCGCCCTTCCACACCAGCTCGATGCGCGCGGGATCCCGCAGCATCGTCACGTCGTCGAGCGGGTTGCCTCCGACCACCACCAGGTCCGCCCGCCGCCCCTTCTCGACGGTGCCGATCTCGTGCTCGAGCCCGAGGCAGCGGGCGGCCCACTGGGTGGCCGCGCGCAGCGCCTGCATCGGGGTGAGGCCCGCCTCCACCAGGTACTCGAGCTCGAGCGCGTTCCGCGGATGCCCGTGCCCGCCCGCGTCGGTGCCCGCCGCGATCGGCACGCCCAGCTCGAGGGCCCGCCGCACGCTGGCCACGTGGTGCGGATGGAGGGCGATCGCGCGCTCCCGCACGTGGGGCGCCGGGCTCTCGCGGTGGTAGACGTACACGGTGAGGGTGGGCACGAAGAAGGTGCCCTGCACCGCCATCTGCGCGAGCAGCGTCGGGTCCTCGTCGAGGTAGCAGCCGTGCTCGATCGAGTCGACGCCCGCCTCGAGCGCGGTGCGCAGCCCGGGTCCGCCGAGGGCGTGGCACATCACGCGGCGTCCCAGCGCGTGCGCCTCCGCCACCAGCGCCTCCATCTCCGGCCGCGAGAAGGCCGCGTCGAGCGGCCCGTGGCCCGCCCGCGAGCTGGCCCCACCGGTGGTCGCGGTCTTGATCACGTCCGCCCCCGCGGCCACCATGGCGCGCACCACGTCGCGCACCGCGTCCGGTCCGTTGGCCACGCTGTCCGGCAGGAGCGGATCGTAGGCCGCGCAGCAGCCGGGGCCCGCCGCGCGATGGCCCGAGGGGCTGACGCGGTCGCCGATGCCGCCGGTCGGCGAGATGATCTGCACCGCCAGCACCAGGCGCGGCCCCGGGATCAGCCCCTGCTCGACCGCGAGCTTGAACCCCGCGTCGAGCCCGCCCGCGTCGCGGACGGTCGTGTAGCCCATGGCGAGCGTCTCCGCGAGCACGCGCGCGGTGCGCAGGTGCGCGGTGCTGGCCGGCTCGTCGAGCCCCCAGCGCGTGGCGAGCCCATAGCCGTGGGAGGCGAGGTGATCGTGGGCGTCGATCAGCCCGGGGATGACGGTGCGGCCGCGGACGTCGACGACCTCGGCGTCCGGGGGCCAGGTGACGGCCGGGCGCGGCCCGGCCGCGGCGATGCGATCGCCGTCGATGACGACGGCGGCATCGGGGACGGGGGCCGCGCCGGTGCCGTCGATCAGGGTGGCGCCGGTGAGGACGCGGGTCATCGCCGGCGCATTATGCTGGCGCCGGCGATGTGGCGCAAGCGGCGGTCGGCGCCTCGACCGGGCCGACTAGCCGCGGCGCCCGCGGCGCCTGGGCGGGACCTTCTCGCCCTTCTTGCGGGCCTCCGAGAGCGCGATGGCGATGGCCTGCTTGCGGCTCGTCACCTTGCCGCCCTTGCCGCCTTTCCCGCTCCGCAACGTTCCCCGCTTCCGTCGACGCATCGCGCGCTCCACGTCGCGGCTCGCGGCGCGGCTATACTTCCGCCTGCTCGCCTTCTTCCTGGCCATGTCCGGACTCCTCTCGGATCGGCTGCGGGTTATGCCGGGGAGATCCTGGTCGCGACCATCTCGCCCCGGCTGTTCTTGTAGCTGACCGTCACCCGGTCGCCCCGCTTCAAGGTGCTGAGCTGCGGCGCGGTGTCCGTGTCCGCCTTCAGGCTGAAGGTGCCGCGGTCCGGGGTCCTCACCGTGAGCATCAAGGTGTCGTGGTTCACCGCCACCACCTGGCCGGTCACCTGGTGCGGCAGCGCGAACATGCTGGGCCGCTCCGCGGGCGTCGACATCGCGCCCTGGGCGGCCGGGCCGGGAGCGGCCGAGAGCAGCGTCACCAGCGCGGCTCCCGCGAGACTCCTGATCTTGCTCATGGGCTCTCTCCTTCCTCAGTGACGATCCAGGTCTCGGACGTAGATCGTGTCGGCCTCGACGGTGTTGGCCGAGATCGTGTCGGCGTAGATGGTCGACGCCACGACCTCCGGGGCCTTGAGCTTGCCCTGGCTGTCCCGCACCTTCACGCCGTGGGTCTGGTGCACGGCCCCGCGCACCTCGTCGGCCTCGATCCGGTTGGCGTAGATCACGTTGGCGCGCACCACGCCGGCGCGGATCTCGTCGGCCTGCAGGGTCTGGGTCGGCGCCGGGACCGGCACCACCACCGCGGTGGGCGGCGAGGTGGCGGGCACCGGGGCCTCGATCCGGATGTGATTGGCGGAGACGACTCCGACGGAAGCGGTGAGCGTGGCCGCCGCGATCGCGATGGCGAGAAATCTCTTCCGGTCAGTCATTGGCTCCCTCCTGTTCGAGTGCTCGTCTTCGTGTGCAGACAGCACTCGACGTGCCAGGAGCGCAAACCGCGCGCAATCATGGGCTTCTCGGAGAGCGCCTCGCCGTCGGCGCGCCGCGTCCCGGGAGTTCCTGCACGGTAAGCCGTTCCGGGCCGCCCGAAGCGGCTCGCCGCCGCACGGTCGGGCGCCGGCGCGTGCCGGTGTGGCCGGGACCTAGCGGATCCAGCGCGTGTCACCGCTCCGGACGAAGTGGAGGCCGGGGCGGACGGGCGCGCCGACCTGGGTCGCCCAGTGCGAGGCGTAGGCCAGGATCTGAGGCGCGTATCGGTCCACGAGCTGATCGACGCCGGGGGCGAGCTGGTCGGTCTTGTAGTCGACGAGCGTCCAGCCCCAGGCGGTCTTGAAGGCCAGGTCGATCACCCCGTGTAGCAGGCGCGGCGGCGCCCCCGATGCTTCCACCCGGATCGCGAACGGCACCTCCACCGCGCGCTCGTCGGCGGCCAGCGCGTCCAGCCAGAACTCCGCGGTCATGACGCGCGCCACCGTGTCGAGCGCCTCCGGGATCACGCGCCGCAGCTCCGGCCGGTCGAACGCGAACCAGCCGGCGAGGCGCGCCAGGTGCTCGCGGTCGCGCCGGGGGCCGCGCATGGCGTGCTCGAGCAGGAAATGGATCAGGCTGCCCCAGGCCATCCCGGTGTCGGGCTCGCGGGTCTTGCCCTCCTGCAGCGGGTGGCCGTACGGTCCGGCCCGGTGGGCGGTGCCGGTCACGGACTCGACCTGCCAGGACGGCGCGCGCAGCGCTTCCTCCCTCGCCTGCCGGGCGAGCCCGGCCGTGGCCCGGGTCCCGGCGCTCAGGTCGGGCGGCGGGGCCACGGGCGGCACCGCGATCGGCGGGACCGCCAGGACCGCGGCTCCGGCCAGGTGGGGCTCGAGCATCTGCCACGGCCGGCCGCGGCCACCGGCGCTCGCGGGCCGGCTCACCACCAGCAGATCGCGCGCCCGCGTGGCCGCGACGTACAGGAGCCGGCGCTGCTCGGCCTCGACGTAGGCGCGCTCCTCCTCCTGGTGCGCCTTCCATCCCGCGGGCCGTCCGAGGACGGCCCGGCCGAACTCGCCCTTCGGCCGCGAGAGCTCGAAGTAGCCCTGGGCGCTGAGGCCGTCGCGGACGACGCGGACGTCGACGCGATCGATCCAGCCGCGCACCGGATCGGCGAGGAAGACCACCGGGGCCTCGAGACCCTTGGCCTTGTGCAGGTTCATCACGCGCACGACGTCGGTGCGGCCGGGCTCGAGCGGCACCGACTCCACCTCGGCCGAGCTCAGGTCGTCGATCAGCGCCTCCGCCGCGTCGGCGAGCGTGCCGCCCTCCTCGGTGACCTGGCGGATGCGGTCCACCGCGTGCAGCAGGTCGCCCGCTTCCGCCCCGCCGGGACTGCCCGCGGTGGTGGTGGCCAGCAGGCCGACCGCCTCCAGGATGCGCTCGACCGCGGCCGGCGCGGGCAGGCGGCGGGTCCACTCGTACATGCGCCGCATCCCGCGCAGGGCCTCGCCGACCGGGCCGGCCAACTCGGCCACGTCCGGCGCGGTGACGAGGAATCCGCCGCCCGCCTGCCGATGCCGGAACAGCTCGGCGTCGCTCAGGCCGAAGAGCGGTCCGCGCAGGACCCCCACCACCGCGGGTCCGTCGTCGGGGTCGGCCAGCGCGCGCAGCAGGGCGGCCAGCCCGGTGACGGCGGACGACTGCGCGAAGGCCGCCCCGCCGCTCACCTCGACGGGCAATCGCAGGGCCTCGAGCTCCCGGGTATAGGTCGGCAGGGCCTTCCGGGTCCGGGTCAGGATCAGGAAGTCGCCGGGCGCGCGCCGGCGCGCGTCCACCTGCGCCCGGATGAATCGCGCGATCACCGCGGCGTCGAACGCGGCCACCGCGTCGCCTCCCGAGACGGTGTCGGGAATCTCGAGGGCGCGCACGCCCAGCGCGCCGCCGCTCTCGTCGCGCGCGGCCTGGAGGCCGGCGAAGCCCGGCTGATGCGGCGTGGGCTCGGCCGGGAACAGCGTGCCGAAGGCGCGGTTGACCCAGTCGCACAGGGCGAGCACGGAGCGGAAGCACGCGGTGAGCGTGGCGACCTGGCCGCCGGTGGCCTCGATCCGCTGCCGCACCCGCTGGTAGATGTCGATGTCGGCCCGCCGGAATCGATAGATCGACTGCTTGGGATCGCCCACCACGAACAGCGCGCCCGGCCGGAGGGGCACGCGCGTCCAGTCCCGCTCCGCGCTCGGCGCGCCCGCGAGCAGCAGGATCACCTCGGCCTGGATCGGGTCCGTGTCCTGGAACTCGTCCACGAACAGCCAGCGGTACTTGTCCTGGAGCGCGGCGCGCACCTCCGCGTTGTCGCGCAGCAGGGTCGCGGCGTACTGGAGCAGGTCGTTGTAGTTCAGGGTGACCGCGCGCCGGCGGGCCGCGGCGGCGTGCTCCCGGCCCTCCAGCAGCAGGGTCAGGGCGAGCCGGTAGACGTACTGCAGCCACGCGTCCATGAACGGCAGGGCGTCGCGGTGGAACTCGGCGAAGAGCGTCTCCACCGGCTCCTTGTCGGCCCGGCCCCGCGGCCACCACTTCTGCACGATCCGGGGCTCGCTCTCCCACTCGGCGACCAGCTCCGCCACCTCGCGCGGCTCGTCGAGGGCCGCCACCCGGAGACGCCGCGCGAACTCGCGCATGCGCTTCTGGACGCTGCAGGTGGTCTCGCGCGGCGGCCCGTCGGGCAGGAGGCCGGTCAGCCCCGTCCAGAAGCGCTCGAGCGCCGCGCGCGCCGGCGCCGGGTCCGGTCGCGGCGCGTCGCCGGCCGGGAACGCCACCTCGGGGTAGTTGCACACCCGGTCGAACGCCTGGTCCAGATCGGCGGGGCGCACCCCGGCGTCCAGCAGCTCTCGCAGCGCCGCCGAGCCCTGGCCGCGCTGGCGGTCGAGGTAGTCGCGCCAGGCCCATCGCCGCTGGTCCATCTCGGCCACCTCGTCGAGCTCGCGGAAGCCCGGGGCCACGCCGGCCTCGACGGGCCGCTCGCGCAGCAGGTGGGCGCAGAAGGCGTGGATGGTGCCCGCGAAGAGCCGCTCGAGGTGCCGCAGGGCCTGCTGGGCGCGCTCCCGCCGGGCCGCCTCCCGCTCGACCGCGAGCGCGCCCTCCAGCGTGAGCTGAAAGCGCGCGCGCAGCTCCGCGGCGGCCTTCCGGGTGAAGGTGACCGCGGCCATCTGCTGGACCTGGTAGCGGCCCTCGAGCACGCCCATCGCCATCCGCTGGGCCAGGCACTCGGTCTTGCCGGAGCCGGCGCCGGCCTCGACCAGCAGGTTGACGTCGAGGCGCTCGCGGATCAGGTCGCGCGCCGCCTGGTCGGGTGCGGGCGGCCGCCTACTCATGCGCGCTCAGCCGCCGGTACGCC
>DATFAJ010000333.1:0-6563 GCA_035254745.1 Candidatus Methylomirabilota bacterium
CCGTGGCCGTCGTCCACCACCTGGATCTCGGCCATGCTGCGCTGGCCGTGGCCCAGGTCCACCTTGGCGAAGAGCGGGTTCATGCTGAGCCGCGTGACCAGCGTGAGCCGACCACCCCGGTCCATCGCCTCCACCGCGTTGCGGACCAGGTTGTGGAAGACCTGGAGGATCCGGTCCTCGTCGGCCAGGATAGGCGGCAGGCTCGGGTCGTAGCGCCGGACGATCTGGACGCCCCGCTGGCCCGCCATCTCCTCGGCGAGCAGGGCCACGCGCTCGAGCAGCTGGTGGACGTTGAGGGGCACCGGCCGCAGCGTCACCGGGCGGCCGATGTCGAGCAGCATCTCGATGATGCGGTTGACCCGGTCGACCTCCTTGATCAGGACGTCGGCGTACTCGACGAGCCGCGGGTCGTCGCCGAGCTCGCGTCGCATGAGCTGCACCGCGCCCCGGATGGCGCCGAGCGGGTTGCGGATCTCGTGGGCCAGGCCCATCGCGATCTGGCCCGCCGCGGCCAGCGTCTCCCCGCGCCGCACCTCGGCCTCGAGCTGGTGCAGGCGGGTGATGTCGCGGATCACCGCGACCGCGGCCTCGACGTCGCCGCTCCGCGCCAGCGGGGCGGTGACGATGCTGACGTGCACGAGCCGGCCGTCGCCACTCTCGATCACCGCCTCCGACTCCGAGCGGCTCTCGCCGGTGGCGAGCGTGTCGCCCAGGTGGCGTACCAGCGAGGTGTCGGGCGGGAAGATCTCCTTGAGGGCGCGTCCCACGGTCCGCCGCGCGGAGCGGCCCAGCAGGGCTTCGGCGGCGGGGTTCCAGAGCATCACGCGCAGGGCGTCGTCGACGCCCACCACCGCGTCGGGGAGGCCGGCGAGGAGGGTCTCGTAGTCGAGGCGGGCCACGGGCGCGCTCAGACCGATCCGGCGCTCACGCCAGCGCCAGGTCGGGGACCGCGTTGAGGGAGAGCGGGGCGCGCTCGCCCGCCTCGAGGCGGTCGTGGCCGGCCGCCGCGATCATGGCCGCGTTGTCGGTGCAGAGCCGGCGCGACGGCACGTGCAGCACCCACCCGTGCTCGCGGCACTCGCCCTCGAGGGCCGTGCGCAGCGCGGTGTTCGCGGCCACCCCGCCGGTGAGCACGACCCGCCGCACCCCGAGGCGCAGCGCGGCCTTCGTGGTCTTGCGCACCAGCATCTTGACCGCGGTGGCCTGGAACGACGCGGCCACGTCGGCCACCTGCGCGGGACCGAGCGGGCCGGCGCGGCGCACGTGCAGCGAGACCGCGGTCTTGATGCCGCTGAACGAGAAGTCGGGCGCCCCGTCGCTCATGTGGGCGGTCGGGAACGCGATGGCGCGGGGATCGCCGTCACGCGCGACCCGCTCGACGGCGGGGCCGCCCGGGAAGCCCAGGCCGAGCAGCTTGGCGACCTTGTCGAAGGCCTCGCCGGCCGCGTCGTCGCGGGTCTGCCCGATGCGCTCGTAGCGGCGCGGCTCGCGGGCCAAGTAGAGCGCGGTGTGCCCCCCCGAGACGACCAGGGCCAGGAACGGGTGGACGGGGGGCTCACCCTCCAGGAAGGCGGCGTAGATATGGCCCTCCAGGTGATTGACGCCGACCAGGGGCCGGCGGCGGGCGTAGGCGATCGCCTTGGCCGCCGAGCAGCCGATGAGAAGCGAGCCGACGAGCCCGGGGCCGTAGGTCACCGCGATGCCGTCGACGTCGTCGAGGGCCATGCCGGCGGTCTCGAGCGCGCGCCGCACCACCGGCACCAGGACCTCCAGGTGCCGGCGGGAGGCCAGCTCCGGCACCACCCCGCCGTAGGGGGCATGGACGTCGTCCTGCGAGGCGACGACGCTCGAGAGCACCTTGCGGCCGCCGTCCACCACCGCGGCGGCGGTCTCGTCACAGGAGGTCTCGATGCCGAGCACGATCATGTCGTAGAGCCTAGCGCGCCAGGGTCGACACGGGAACGAGCCTCAGCCCGCGCGCCTCCCACCGGGGCACGTATTCCTTCAAGAGCCTCACCGTCAGCGGATGGCCGTGGGCCACCACGATCACCTCGCCCCGCCGCTCCGCCCACCCCGCCACCTCGTCCCAGCGTACCCGGTCTCCCGCGTCCCCGCGGGCGTGATCCACCAGGATCTGCCGGCGCGCCGCCCGCACCCCCGCGCCGCGCGCCTCGTCGAAGGCCAGCGACTGGCTCGACGTGTACGCGTCCACCAGGAACAGCCGCCGGGCCGCGAGCACCTCGAGCATCGCCCGCATCCGCGTCCGGTCCTCGGTGAGCCGCGAGCCCATCCGGTTGATCACCCCGACCGCCGGCGCCACCGTCTCGAGCTGCTTGCCCACCGCCTGCTGGATCTCGCCGGGCGACATCGACGTGAGCAGCACCCCGGGCCCGGGATCGAGCTCCGGGTACCGGTACGGCTCCATCGGCACGTCCAGCAGCACCTCCATGCCGGCCCGGAACGCGTCCCGCGCGATCGACCCGGACAGCGGCAGGGCCGGCAGCACCGCAACGGTCAGGGGCCGCCTCATCTCCCGCAGCACGTCGAACACGTCCCGGCGGCCGCCCAGATCGTCCACGATGACCGCGATCCGGGGTGCTCCCGGTGCGGGCGGAGCCGGAGCGGGCTCGAGCTCGAGGCTCGCCCGGGGGAGCGCCGGCGGCGTCGGCGCGATCGACCGCGGCGGAGGCGAGCCGATGAGCCCGCGCCCGAACAGGCTCGCCTCCCCACGACGGGCCTGCCACTGGTCCAGACCGACGACGGCGATCAGCAGGAGCCCGATGAGGCCGGCGAGAGCCTTCCACACTCTCGCCGGCACTCGTGGGCTCCCCGTCGGCCTAGCGGGCCTGAGCCTGCGCCGGCGTCGGCCGGCTCTTGTCCAGGATCTTCATCGCCTTTAACAGATCCAGCGCGCGCTGCAGCTGCGGGTCCCGCTTGAGCTGCTCCTGCGGGGTCTCGGCCACCGGAGGCGTGGGATTCGGACTCTCGCCCGTGGGAGCCTGGGCGGTCGTCTTCGGCCCGTCCACCACGATGTCGGGGGTGATGCCCTTGCCGTGAATCGACCGGCCCTTCGGGGTGAAGTACTTGGCCGTCGTCAGCCGCAGCCCCGAGCCGTCCGAGAGCGGGATGATGGTCTGCACCGAGCCCTTGCCGAAGCTCTGCGTCCCCAGCACCACCGCGCGGCCGTAGTCCTGCAGCGCCCCGGCCACGATCTCGGAGGCGGAGGCGCTGCCCTGGTTGACGAGCACGACCACCGGGAAATCGGTGAAGGACCGCTTGGCGTTCGAGGAGAAGCGCATGTTCTGGTTGCGCACGCGACCCTCGGTGTAGACGACCAGCTTGCCGGGCTCGAGGAACTTCTCGGTGACCTCGACCGCGGAGGTGAGCAGGCCGCCCGGGTTGTTGCGCAGGTCGAGCACCAGGCCCTGGATCTTGCCCTCCTTGGCGTACTTCTCGAGGGCGGTCTCCAGGTCGTTCGAGGTCTGCTCCTGGAACTGGCGCAGCCGGATGTACTCGATGCCGGGCTCGAGCTGGTTGTTCTTCACCGACTGCACCCGGATCTGCTCGCGGGTGATCAGGAAGTCCTTCGGCTCGGTCCAGCCCTCGCGCACGATGGTGACCGTGATCTTGCTGCCCGGCTTGCCCCGCATGCGCTTGACCGCGTCGGCCAGCTGCATGTCCTTGGTCGAGAGGCCCTCGATCTTGAGGATGCGGTCGCCCGGCTGGATGCCCGCGCGGTAGGCCGGGGTGCCCTCGATGGGCGCCACCACCGTCAGCACGTCGTCGCGCAGGGTGATCTCGATGCCGAGCCCGCCGAAGGACCCGCTCGTCTCGACCTGCATCTCGCGGTACATGTCGGGGTCGAGGAACGAGGAGTGCGGGTCGAGCCCCCGCAGCGTGCCCTTGATCGCGTTGTAGATGAGGTCCTTGGGCGGGACCTCGTCCACGTACTGGCTCTGCACGATCGAGAGCACCTCGGTGAACAGCCGCAGGTTCTCGTAGGTGGCCGCGGTGTCGTTGCCCTTGCTCGCCACCCCGCCGCCGAGCGACAGGGTGAGGACGAGCAGCAGGGCGGAGATCATGACCACCTTCTTCATGTGCCGGATGGGCCGCATCGTGTACGCCTCCGTTCCGTTCTTGAACTTACCCCTTCGGGCGCAGCCACTGCGCCGGGTCCTGGGGCTTGCCTTCGTGCCGGACCTCGAAATACAAGCGCGGCCCCTGCAGCGAGCCGGTGTCCCCGACCGTGCCGATGATCTGGCCCTGCTTCACCTCGTCGCCCTCGGTGACCCGGATGTCGGCCGCGTGAGCGTAGACCGTGTAGTACTCCCCTCCGTGATCCACGATGATCAGGTTCCCGTAGCCCCGGAACCACCCCGTGTACACCACGTGCCCGGGGAACACCGCGGCGATGCTCGACCCCTCGGTGGCCTCGATGTCGATCCCGTTGCGGAACGTCTTCGTCCCGAAGCGCGGATTGACCTGCGGACCGTACTCCGCGACCACGCGACCGTCCGCCGGCCACGTGAGCCGTCCCCGCAGCGCCCCGAACCCGGTGCCCGACGGCGCGTCGCCCGGCGCCGGTCGCGCCGGCCGGCTCGGGGGCGGCACCTTCGCCACCGCCCGCCGCTGCCTCTCCTGCAGGTCCCGGATGAACGCCTCGAGCCGGCGAGTCGCCTCGGACAGCTCGCCCACCATCCGATCGTGGTAGGCGCGCTCGTCCTGCACCTTCGACAGCAGCGCGCGACGCTTCGCCGCCTCCTGGTCGAACTCGAGCCGCTCCTGCTCCGCCTCGGACTTGAGCGACGCCAGCTCCTTGCCGCGCGCCTCCAGCCGGCTCTTGCGATCCGCCAGGACCTCGGACGTCACACGATACTCTCGAATGAGACGGGCGTCCACCGAGGCCAGGGTGGTCAGGTGCCGGAGCTGGACCGCCTGGTTCACCGGGTCGTCGCCCGACAGCACGATGGGCAGCACCCCGCCCTGGGCCTGCAGCTTGTAGAGCGCCCGCAGCCGGCGCCCGAGGACGTCCTCCTGGCCGGACCGCCGCGTCTGGAGCCGACCGATCTCGCCCTGCAGGTCCGCGATGTCGGCCTGCGCCCGGCGCATGCGTCCGTCGATGGTCGCCACCTGCTTGCGCTTCTCGGTGAGCCGCTGGTCGATGGCCTCGAGCGCGCTCAGCACGCTCGCCTCGCGCTTGCGCGCGTCGGCCGCCTTCTCGCGCTCTTCCTTGAGCTGCCTCTGGGTCTGGTGCAGATCGCGCTGCTTGTCGCCGATGTCGGCGGGGCCTTCACGCTTGGTCGCCTGCGCCCAGCCCGCGCCCGGAACGACCAGGCCGGGCGCCATCGCGAGGGCGAGCCCGAGCAGCCAGCCGCGCCTCATGCCTGGGCGCGCCCCCGGGCCAGCAGGCCGCCCATCGCGCCGAGCATGGCGCCGGCCGCGATCAGGGCCAGGGCGTCGAGCGGCGAGAGGAAGGTGACCCGCTCGAGGCCGATGGTGACCGGCAGGAGCGGCTCGAGGCGCGGCACCGTGACCGCGTACGCGATCTCGAGGGTGGCCAGCGCCACGATGGCGGCCACGAGCCCCTGGGCCATGCCCTGCAGCAGTCGCGGCCAGCGGATCACGCTCTCGGTGGCGCCGACCAGCCGCATGATCTCCATCTCGTCGCGCCGCAGGTGCAGCACCAGGGTGGTCGCGGTCGTCACGGTGAGGATCGCGGCCAGGGCCAGCACCGCGCCGACCACGAGGCCCACGCCCTGGAAGAGGCGCCGGAACTGCTCGAGCCCGTCGACCCACTGGCTGCCCCCCTGCACCTCCTCCACCTCCGGCAGCGCGATGAGCCGTCCCACCAGCGCGCGGGTGCCCTCGGGCGTCGCGATGGCCGCGTCGGGCGTGACCTCCACGGAGGCGGGCAGCGGATTGCGGGGCAGCTGGTCGGCCACGTCGGCCTGGCTCCCGAGCGAGCGCTTCAGCGCGCGGAGGGCGTCGGCCTTCGACACGAAGCGCAGCCGCTGGATGCCGCCGACCGCCTCGATCCGCTGCAGCACCTCGTCGAGCTTGGCCGCGGGCGGCTCCTCCTTCAGGTAGACGATCACCCGCAGGCGATCGCCCCACTGGTCGATGGCACGCCCGAGATTGAGCGAGAGGAGCCAGAAGCCGCCCAGCGCGGTGAGCGAGAGCGCGATCAGCAGGATCGCGCTGATCCCGACCCGGCCGGCGCGACGCAGGTCGCGCATCGCCTCGTTGAAGACGAAGCTCAGCATCAGCCCTCGTCCTTTACCAGCCGGCCGCCTTCGAGGCGGAGGGTGCGGCGCTTGAGGAGGGGCACGAGGCGCGCCTGATGGGTGGCGAAGAGCACGGTGGTGCCGCGGCTCCAGATCTCCTTGACCAGGCCCAGGATCTCTCCCGCCATGTCCTCGTCGAGGTTGCCGGTGGGCTCGTCGGCCAGGAGCAGGCCGGGCGACTTGACGATGGCCCGGGCCAGGGAGGCCCGCTGGGCCTCGCCCTGCGAGAGCTGGTTCGGATAGGCCTGGGCCCGGGCGGAGAGCCCCACCGCCTTGAGC
>DATFAJ010000334.1:0-5556 GCA_035254745.1 Candidatus Methylomirabilota bacterium
TAGTCGAAGCGCTCCACCGCCTTCATCAGCCCGATGTTGCCCTCCTGGACGAGGTCGAGCAGGGTGAGGGCCCCGCCCGCGTAGCGCCGGGCGATCGAGACCACGAGGCGCAGGTTGGGCTCCACCAGCGCGCGCTTGGCGTCGCGAAGGGCCCGGTCGCTCTCCTCGAGCTCGCCGATGGCGTCGGCCCAGCGCGCGCCGATCGAGCCGGCGAGCTGGCGCACCGCGCCCACCAGATCGTCCATGACGTCGGGCCGCAGCGGCAGGCGCTCCATCAGCCGCCCGGCGGTGCGACGCGCGACCGGGGAGCGCGCGACGCGCGGCCGCAGGCGGTGCAGGCGCGCGAGGATGCGCAGGATCCGCCATCGCTCCCGGGCGGTGAGCGCCACCCCGCCCGGTAGCACCACGAGCGCCTCGAGCGCCCGATCCGCCGCCTCCGCGTCGCCGGTCAGCGCGAGCAGCGCGTCGAGCCCGGCGGGAATACCGGCGAGGGCCCGTCGACGTCGGGCCCGGCAGATCTCGATCCCGCGGCCCAGCTCGCGCTCCTGGGCCGCGGTGAGGCGATCGACGGCCCCGATCTCCCGGAAGTAGAGCGCCAGGGGGTTGGCCCGCGCGAGCGAGGAAGCGGGCCGCGAGTCGTCGGCGCGCGAGCGGGCCGGATGGGTGATCATGCGTGGGCCCCCGCCCGGCGAGGGTCGAGCCGGGGACCCGTCGCGGGGTCCCCGGCCCGATGGCCGTCCGGAAGATCCTCTCCGAGACCGTTCGCCATCATGCCCGCCCGATCCCCTACGAGGTCATGGCCGCGTAGAGGCTGTTGCCGTCCCGGTGGAGGAGCACCACCACCGGGGCGCCCTTGGCGTGCTTGGCCAGCAGACGCTTCAGGTCGGCCGCGTTCGCCACCGGCTGATGGTCCAGCTCGGTGATGACGTCGCCCGGACGGATGCCCGCCTTCTCGGCCGGGCTCGAGTCGCGGACCCCGCGCACCACCACCCCGCGCGCGTCCGCGAGCCCGAGCTCGCGGCTCACGCTGGGCGTGATCGTCTCGACCGAGAGGCCGAGCGGCTCCTTGCCCTCGTCGTTCCGGGCCACCGCCGCCTGATCCGGCTCCTCCATCCGCGCGACGTGGGCCTCGAGGGTCATGGTCTTGCCCTCGCGGACGATGGTGAGCGGGACCTGACGGCCGACCGCGGTCGCGGCCACCAGCTTCGAGAGGTCGCCGGGCTGGGCCAGCTTGTGCCCGTCGTACTCGGTGATCACGTCACCGGCCTTGACCCCGGCGCGGGCCGCGGGCGAGTTGTCCTGCACGGAGGCGACCAGCGCGCCCCCGCCGCCCGCCACGTTGAAGCCCTTGGCCAGCTCGGGGGTGAGCGGCTGGATCATCACGCCGAGCCAGCCGCGCGTCACCTTGCCGGTCGCGGCGAGCTGGGTCACGACCGACTTGGCCTGGTTGACCGGGATCGCGAAGCCGATGCCCACCGAGCCGCCGTTCTGGCTGAAGATGGCGGCGTTGATCCCGACCGCCTGGCCGCGCGCGTTGATGAGCGGGCCGCCGCTGTTGCCGGGGTTGATGGAGGCGTCGGTCTGGATGAAGTCGTCGTAGGGGCCCTGCCCGATCACGCGGCCGGTCGCGCTGACGATGCCGGTGGTGACGGTGCGCTCGAGGCCGAACGGATTGCCGATGGCCATCACCGGCTCCCCGACCTGGAGCTCGGAGGAGTCGCCGAGCGGGATCACCGGCAGGCCGGTGGCCTCGACCTTGAGCAGGGCCAGGTCGGTGCGCGAATCGCGGCCGACCACCTTGCCGGGCATCTCCCGCCCGTCGTCGATCTTGACCTGGATCTCGCTCGCGCCGTCCACCACGTGGTTGTTGGTCACGATGTAGCCGGCGGGATTGATGATGAAGCCCGAGCCCATGCTGCGCACCGTCCGCCGCGAGGGCTGGCCGAACTGCTTGAAGAACTGCTGGAACGGGTCGTCGTTGCCGAACGGGCCCTGCATCGACGTGCCTTCCTGGACCCGCTTGGTGCTGATGTTGACCACCGCCGGCTTGAGGGCCCGCGTGAGCGCGACCCAGTTCGGCTGCGGCACCGTCGCGGCGGCCGACATCGAGACCGGCTTCTCGCTCCAGATCGGCGCCGGCGCGGCGCTCGTGAATCCCAGGTGCGGAGCGAGGGCCACGAGGCCCACCACCGCGGTCACCACCACCGCCAGCCAGGCGGTGCGATATCGCATCGTCAGTCGATACATGGACGTTCTCTCCTTACCGTGATGAGGGGTTCGGTCTACGGGGCCGCCCGCTCCCGGGCGGCCCGGAGCTGCTCATGGGCCAGCGCCCCCAGGGTGTCTCCCCGGGCCAGGCGCATCGCGATCCGGTACTCGCGCTCCATCCCGTCGGCGTCGCCCGCCCGCCGGAGCGCGTCGGCGAGCAGCAATCGGATATCCGGAGAGTCCGGCTTCATGGCGACCGCGCGGCGCAGGTGCGCGATCGCCTCCGGCATCCGGCCCGCGTCGAGGAACAGCGTGGCCAGGCCCGCCTCGTACCGCGGGTCTCCCGGCGCGAGCCGGACCGCGTCCTCGGCGTGGCTCAGCGCGGCGGCGTCCTGTCCCAGGCCCGCGTAGGCCAGCCCGAGGTAGTAGTGCGCGCGCGCGTCGCCCGGCGCGGCCGCGACGGCCTGGACGAGCTGGCGGACCGCCGGGACGTACTGCTCGTCGGACACGAGGGTCGCGCCGCTCTCGACGAGCCCGCGCGCCCGCCACCACGCGGGGCCGGCCGCCAGCGCGGCCAGCAGCGCGGCCGCGAGCACTCCGCCCGGGATCCACGCACGGGTCATGTCCCGAACGGTAGCCCGTCCTCATGAGGGACGGGTGAAGCGAGGATGAGAATCCTCTTAGGCGCTGGTCGGAGCGGGGTCGGGCTCGGCGGGGCGCGTGGCGAGTGTCAGGTTGCCGTGACAGCTCGGGCAGTCGAAGCTCCGGCCGTCGATGAAGCGGCCCCCCGGCTTGAGCTCCTGGACGGCCCCGCAGCGGGGGCACGCGCCCCGCACCCGGAGCAGCCGGCGGTCCTCGCGCGCGCGCTTGATCGCCATGACGATGCCCGCCACCAGGAAGGTCGGCACCAGGATGAAGTGGGCGACCGGGATGAACACCGAGGCCAGGGCGAGGCCCCAGAACATGCCGAGCCCGGCGAGGGTGCGGGCGAACCGCTGGCCCGGCGCCTGCTCGATGATCACGGCCAGCACCGGGCGCGGGGGATGCCCGAACGCGGTCAGCGACGCGGGGACCTCGGTCTCGTCGGCCATGCCTTCATGCTAGCCCGGATCCGCGCGCGGCCGGCGATCCGATCGTATTTCTCACCCCACTCTCATGAATCTCTCACCCGGCCGCCGTAGAGTCGAGCCGTCATGCTCACGAGCCTCACGCGTCTCGACGACTACGCGGTCGCCGGCCCGGACGGTGGCCATCTCGGCCGGGTGCGCGACGCCTACTTCGACGACCGGCGGTGGAGCATCCGGCATCTTCTGGTGGAGACCGGGCACTGGCCCGGACATCACCGCGTGCTGGTCTCGCCCTGGTCGGTGCGCGGTCTCGATCCGGCGCATCGGACGGTGAAGACCGACCTGACCCGGCGCGAGCTCGTGGAGAGCCCGGACGCCGACAGCGACAAGCCGGTCTCCCGTCAGCACGCCATCGATCTCGCCCGCTACTACGGCTTCTACGGCTTCCCGTACCACTGGCTCGGCACCGCGCCGGTCTCCGAGCAATGGATGGCCGCGGGCGGCGGCGAGGTCGCGGTCGTCACCCACGCCCCGCGGCTCCGGAAGACGGGCGACCGTCACCTGCAGAGCGCGCGCGAGGTGGTGGGCTACTACGTCCACGCGCACGAGGACGACGTCGGCCACGTGTCCGACTTCCTGTTCGGAGACGCCGCGTGGGCGATCCGCCACGTCGTGGTCGTGCTCCGGCGCGGTCTCTCGCGGCGGCGGGTGCTGGTGCCGGTGGGCTTCGTCTCCCGGGTCGACTGGGACGCGGGCGCGGTCAGCGTGGCCCTGCCCGGCCCGATCCTCCGGAGCGCGCCCGAGTACGACCCCGCGAAACCCCTCGAGCCGGATCTCCAGTCCCGCCTGTCCCGCTACTACGGGCCCCCGCCGTTCAGGGAGGCCTGAGCGGCCGGCCCCCGAGCCGTGGGGGCCGGCCGCCGCTCCTGCGTCTCACGCGGCGGCCGCGGGCCGGATCGCCATCGGCTGCACGAGCCGGCGCTCGACCACCTGCCAGTCGACGTTGCGGAAGAACGCGTCGAGGTAGCGGCCGCGCTCGGTGGCCTTGTAGTCGCGCATGAAGGCGTGCTCCCACACGTCCATCACGACGAGCGGCTTGAAGCCAGCGGGTACCCCGTCCTGGTGCAGGCTGACCCAGTGATTGCTGAGCCGCCGCGTGACCGGATCCTCGCAGAGCATCACCCAGCCGACGCCGCGCATCCCGCCGATGGCCTGGAAGTCCTTGCGCCAGTCCTCGACCGAGCCGAAGGACGCGCCGAGCGCCTGGGCCACCGCCGAGGTGGAGGCGGGCCGAGGCTGGGCGCCGGGTCGCAGGTTCGAGAAGTAGTACTCGTGCAGGATCATGCCGTTGTACTCGAAGCCGAGCCGCCGCGTCAGCTCGGCGAACTCGAGGTCGCGTCCCGACGCCCGGCCGCGGGCGCGCAGGTCGGTGAGCTCCTCGTTGAGCAGGTTCACCTGTCGCACGTAGCCCGCGTAGAGGGCCACGTGCTCCTGGATCTGCTCGTCGGAGATCCCCTCGAGCCCGCCGAGCCGGTCGAACTGCTGCTGCGAGTAGACACTGCCGTGCTTGTGGTCTGCCATGCCGGTGTCCTCCTCCTCTGTCGATCGAGATGGAGGCACCGTAGCAGCGCGGGATGAGAGCCCGATGAGGGCCCCATGAGAATCGGACCGCGATCAGGACGGGGTCGAGGGCAGGCGGATCACGAACCGGCTGCCCGACCCGGGCCGGCTCTCCACCGCGATCGTGCCGCCGTGGGCGACCACGATGGAGCGCGCGATCGCGAGGCCCAGGCCCGCGCCGCCGGTGTCGCGCGCGCGGGCGGTGTCGAGCCGCACGAAGGGCTCGAAGATGCGCTCGAGGTCGGCCGGCTCGATGCCGAGGCCGGTGTCGGCGACCGTGATCTCGGCCACCCCGTCGCCCTGGCGCAGCCCGATCTCGACCTTGCCGCCGGCCGGGGTGTACTTGACCGCGTTCTCCACCAGGTTGAGGAGGGCGCGACGCAGCGCGGTCGGGTCGCCGGCCACAGTGACGGGAGCGGTCGCGTCGACGCGCACGCTGACACCCGCGTCGCGCCCGATCCGCGCGCCCACGTCGAACACCTCGAGGACGAGCGGCTCCAGGTCGACCGGCGCGCGACTCCCCTCCGGTCCGGCCAGCGAGCGCGAGAGCAGCAGCAGGTCCTCCGCGAGCCGGATCAGCCGCTCGACCTCCTCGAGGCTCGAGGCGAGCACGCGGCGGTACTCGTCCGGGGGCCGCTCCATCCGGAGCGCCACCTCGATG
>DATFAJ010000335.1:0-5885 GCA_035254745.1 Candidatus Methylomirabilota bacterium
GAGGACGTGTAAAGCTTACTCGCTTCGGTAAGTCTTACCGGTTCCGTTCGGCCGAAGGCGGGCTCCGCGGCCCCTAACTCCTCGTTGCTGCGGCGCGACGAGGAGCCGGCGCCGGTGGCACGCGGGTTGCGACCCAGCCCCTGGAATACCAATCCCTGCCGGAGAGGAGATCGTATGCGCAGCCGACCACTCGGCGCAGCGTCTCGATGCCTGGTCCTGGGCCTGATCTCGACCTCCCTCACCGCGGCGTGCACGATCGAGCCTCCGGCCGGAACGCCTCCGCCCCCGCTGTCCGGCGCGCTCGAGAGCGGCCCGCGCGAGACCACCTTCGGCCGCACCGGCGACGAGGTCGTGAACAATCCCCAGCTCCGCGACAAGATCCGCAGCATGTTCGGCGCGGACTGGGCGCCGGGCGGCAAGCTCGTGCGAGGGGCGATGGAATATCTCGGTCGCACCGAGCCGCCCCGTGGCGTGCGCATCGGCGACCGGAACTACGTCGCGGTGACCGGGTGCGTGCCCGCCACCTGCCGGACCGAGCGGGTCCTGCTGCTGATCCAGGAAGGCGGCGAGGCCATGCTGGCGCGGCTCGACGAGGGCGGCTTCTCCCACTACTACGCCTACGGCGGCGACTGGGGCCTCGCGGGCTCGACGGCCCGCATCGTGGACAGCGGGCTCCGCGCGCTCGAGCGCACCGGCGACCCGTATCCGAGGTCCTGAGACCGTTCCGTCACCCTTGACCGGCCCGCTCCCGCCCATTATGCTGACGTCTGCCCCTCAGCCCCGGTCGTTCTCGCAGCCAAGATGCACCATGTCGATATCGAGCGCGCGATGCACCCAGGCCGCACCCACCGCGTCCCACGGCCGGGGGTGCGGGGCATGAGCGATCTCGCGCGCCTGCTGAGCTGGGTCGGCGACTGGGTCGCCGGTGAGGGGAGGCTCCTGCTCATGACCGACTACGACGGGACCTTGACGCCGATCGTGGACGATCCGGCCGACGCGCTCCTCGCCGAGGACACGCGGGAGCAGCTGCTCCGGATCGCCCGCTCCCCGCGCGGCTCGGTGGCGATCATCTCGGGCCGCGGGCTCGAGGACCTGCGCACCCGCGTGGCCATTCCGGAGGTGATCTACGCCGGCTGCCACGGGCTCGAGGTCATGGGCCCGGATCTCGAGTTCCGCCATCCCGACGCGGTCGCCCAGCAGACGATGCTGTGGGCGGTCGGCGAGGCGCTGGCGCGTCGGGCTCCTACGGTCAGCGGCATGCGGGTGGAGGCCAAGGGCCTCGCGGTGGCCGTCCACTATCGCCACGTGGCCACGGACGAGATCCGCCGGGTCGAGATCGAGCTGGCCCGGGCCATCCGGGAGCAGGGGAGCCGGCTCAAGATCTTCCACGGGACCAAGGTGATCGAGGTGCTGCCCCAGGTGGCGTGGACCAAGGGGGAGTGCGCCCGCTGGATCCAGGAGCGCGTGCTGGCGTCGGGTCCCGGCTCCGGACCCGCGCTCTGGCTCTACCTGGGCGACGACTGGACCGACGAGCACGCGTTCGAGGTGCTGAGCGGCCTGGCCCTCACCATCCGGGTGGGCGACGCGGTGCCCGCGTCCAAGGCGGCGTACCGACTGCGCGACGTGGGCGAGGTCCAGCAGCTGCTCTCCGCGCTGGCCGAGGGCGCGACGGCGGGGAGCCGGGCATGAAGTTCCAGCTCAGGCTCGTCGCGGCGCTGTGCCTGGCCTCTCTCGTGGTGGTCGGCGCGTTCGCCTATTTCCAGTTCGTCGAGGATCGGCAGCGGCTCACCGGGGAGCTGGACCGGCGCGCGACCCTCGTGAGCGAGGGGCTCAAGGAGGTGCTCGAGCCCGCCCTGGGCCCGCGCGTCAGCAAGCCGCAGATCGACCGGCTGATCAAGAAGTTCAGCAAGCCGGATCTGGGCCTGGCGGTGTACGACCGCGTGGCCTCCCTCATCGCGGCGACGCCGGACGTGGCCAAGCAGCTCGAGAACCCGCCGCCCGAAGCGACGTGGGCGCTCACCTCGGGGGCGGTGCAGACCGGCTTCCGCAAGCTCGGCGGCACCACGCGTTACGTCTACGCCGACCCGATCCTGAGGGAGGACAAGGCCACCGGCGCCCTGGTGATCTTCCTGGACGCGAGCGATCTCGAGACCGCCGAGTGGGAGCTGTGGCGCTTCAACGCGATCCGCTTCCTCGTGCTCGCGGTTGCGCTCGCGCTGATCGCCCTCCTGGTCGTCCGCATGAGCCTGACCCAGCCGCTCGCCAAGATGGCGCGCTGGACCAAGGCGGTGCGGCGGGGGCACGTGATCGAGCCGCCCGAGCTACCGGACGAGAGCCTCTTCGGGCCCATCGCGCGCGAGGTCACGGTGCTGGCGAAGAATCTCCAGCGGGCGCGCGCCGCCGCCGAGGAGGAAGCTGCGCTGCGCCTGATCGGCCAGACCCTGTGGACCGAGGAGCGGCTCAAGCAGTTCGCCAAGATGCGGCTCGGGGAGCGCCCGCTGGTGGTGGTCTCGAACCGCGAGCCGGTGAGCCACGTCTGGAAGGACGGCCAGATCCAGGTGGTGACCCCGGCGAGCGGCCTGGTCACCGCGATGGATCCGGTGATGCGGGCCTGCGGCGGCGTGTGGGTGGCGCAGGCCAGCGGCGACGCCGACCGCGAGACCGCGGACGCCCGCGGGCGTCTGCGCGTGCCGCCCGACGACCCCCGCTTCACCCTCAAGCGCGTCTGGCTCACCCCCGAGGAGGAGGCGGGCTACTACTACGGCTTCTCGAACGAGGGCCTGTGGCCGCTCTGCCACATCGTGCACAACCGCCCGCTCTTCCGGCCCGAGGACTGGGCGCAGTACCGCGCGGTCAACGAGAAGTTCGCCGCCGCGGTCCTCGAGGAGATCGCGGGCACCGAGTCGCCGATGGTCCTGATCCAGGACTACCACTTCGCGCTCCTGCCGAGCCTCATCAAGCGCGAGCGCCCCGACGCGCGGACCGCGATCTTCTGGCACATCCCGTGGCCGAACTTCGAGGCCTTCTCGATCTGCCCGTGGCAGGACGAGCTCCTGCTGGGGATGCTGGGCGCCGATCTGATCGGTTTCCACACCCAGTACTACTGCAACAACTTCCTCGACACGGTGGAGCGGGCGATCGAGGCCCGCATCGACTGGGAGCGCTTCTCGGTGACCCGCGGGCAGCACGTGACCTCGGTCAAGCCGTTCCCGATCAGCGTGGCCCCCGGCTTCGTGGACAACCCGCCCACCACGTCGCGCCAGACCCTGCTCGAGAGCCTCGACACCACCGCCGAGTTCGTCGGGGTGGGGGTGGAGCGCCTCGACTACACCAAGGGCCTGCCCGAGCGCTTCCGCGCCCTGGGCCGCTTCTTCGAGCGCTTCCCGGAGTACCGGGAGCGCCTGGTGTTCGTGCAGCTCGCCGCGCCCAGCCGCAGCACCATTCCGCGCTACCAGGCGCTGGAGGCGGAGGTGGACGCGGCGGTGCAGGAGGTCAACGGGGCCTACCAGACCAAGCGCTGGAAGCCGATCCTGTACCTCAAGCGCCACCACGAGCACCGCGACATCTGGCCGTTCTACCGCCACGCCGACTTCTGCATGGTCACGTCGCTGCACGACGGCATGAACCTGGTCGCCAAGGAGTTCATCTCGGTGCGGGACGACGAGGACGGCGCGCTGATCCTGAGCCAGTTCACCGGCGCCTCCTCCGAGCTGCGCGACGCGATCCTGGTGAACCCGTACGACATCGACGGCATGGCCGAGGCGATTCGCGCCGCCGTCGCGATGCCCGCGGAGGAGCGGCGGGCGCGCATGGCGCGGATGCGCCAGGCGGTGCGGGAGCACAACATCTACCGGTGGGCGGGGCTGCTCCTGAGCGAGCTCGAGCGCATTCCGGAAGGATCGGCCAGCAGCCACTCGACGGCCAGCCAGGTGTCCTGAGGGGAGTTGCAGAAACAGCAAGGGGGAGGGACGTGAGTCCCTCCCCCTTCTTCACGAGCGACCACCCCTCACCCCTGCCCTCTCCCCTGAGGGGAGAGGGAGGGACGGGATCTAGTCCTGGTCCACCAGCATCTTGACGGTCACCCGCCGCTTCTTCTCGTCGGGGCTCTCCTTGGCGGTGATGGGCCCGAGGCCTACCGCGTGCACCCGGGACAGCTGCACGCCCTTCTCCACCAGGAAGCGGCGCACCGCCTCGACCCGACGCTGGCTGAGCCCGTAGTTGTAGTCCACGGTGCCCTTCGGATCGGTGTAGCCGCCCAGCTCCACGATCAGGGTCGGATTACCCTGCAGCTCCTTCACCACGCCGGCCAGCGCGGTCTGGGCGCCGTCGGTCAGCTCGGCCTTGTCGAAGCCGAAGTACACCTCGAGGGTATCGGCCGTCTTCTGGTTGTAGCGGTTCGACCACAGCCGGGTCAGGCGGGTATCCACGCCCTCGGCCTTGGTCATCGCGGCGTCGGCGCGGCCCTTGGCCTCGGCCACGGCGCCCTCCAGGCTCTTCACCTGGGTCGTGACGCCCTTGACCTCGGTGCTCACCCCTTCGACCTGGCCCTCGACCTTCACGAAGCGCTGGTCCACGATGGCGTCCGACTTCGTGAACTGCTCCCGGACCCAGTCCTTGGTGGCGCACCCCGACACCAGCAGCACCGCCGCCGGCATCAGAACACCGATCTTCATCATCTGTCGCATAAAACCGCCTCCTTTGTGGACGTTGACCTACCGATCAGCACGAATGCGAACCTGCCTGGGAGAGCAACAACCACGCCAGGGGGGTGGACGCGAAGGACATCTAGCCGGCAAGCGCGCTTTGGGCAGGTATGGCCTCTACTTGGCCTGCTCACGGCCGGGTGGGCTCCGACGGGGACCGCGTCCACGAAGGGTGCGAACTTTATAAAGATTACACGGTGAGTGTAATCGTTACACGCCTGCATTCCCCCCCCTCACCCCGACCCTCTCCCCTATGGGGGAGAGGGAGGAGGCGGGGGCTAGTGGACGGGGGCGGGCATGTGGATGTAGAGCTCCTGCTTGCTGGGCTTGCTCCCCGCCATCGGGCGCGGGGGCCGCATCTCGTAGCGGACCGGCTTCAGGTGATCGGCGTACTGCCGCTCGGTGTTGTAGACCGTGCTGAACTTCCAGAGCATCCGCAGATAGTTGGTCTGCCCCCGGGAGGCGGCCCGGAGCGCGGCGCCGCCGTAGAGGCGGAGCGCCCCCCAGCCCAGGTGCTTGCGGTTCAGGACGGACTGGGTGTTTACGAGGAGCTCGTAGAATCGCTTGAGCGGCAGCTTGGTGGGCAGGACCGCGTGCTGCACGTCGAAGAGGCGATAGTCGCGGGAGGTGAGCTGGCGCGACTCGGTCAGCCAGAGCTCGGTGCCGGGGTAGGGGGTGGCCACCGTCAGGTGCACGACCTCGGGCACGGTGAGGGCCCAGTCCCGCACCGCGGCGAAGCGCGCCTCGTCCCAGCCGGGGTCGGCGATGATGTTGATCGCCACCGTGAGGCCCAGGGAGCGGGCGATCTCGAGGGCGCGCAGGTTCTCGTTGAGGGTGACCCGCTTGCGGTGCGCCTTGAGCGCGTCCTCGTCCAGGGCCTCGATGCCCAGGAACATGTAGAAGAGCCCGAGCTTCTTCCAGCGCGCGAACAGCTCCTGGTTCTTGATCAGCACGTCGCAGCGGGTCTCGAGGTAGTACTGCTTGCGGATGCGCCGGCGCTCGATCTCGCCCGCGATCGCGTCGCCGTGCTCGGGGTGGATGAAGGCCACGTCGTCGACGATGAAGACGTTGGGCTCGCGGATCCGGGCCAGGTCCTCGCCCGCCGCCTCCGGCGAGCCCTTGCGGTAGCTGCGCCCGTAGAAGGTCCACGCGCTGCAGAACGAGCAGTCCCACGGGCAGCCG
>DATFAJ010000336.1:0-9032 GCA_035254745.1 Candidatus Methylomirabilota bacterium
CTGCAACTCGGTCCTGGCCACCCGGCTCGCGCTCAAGCTGGGCGACGTCTGCCTGACCGAGGCCGGCTTCGCCACCGATCTCGGCGCGGAGAAGTTCTTCGACATCAAGTGCCGCCTCGCCGGCCTCAAGCCCGACGCGGCCATGATCGTGGCCACCACGCGGGCGCTGAAGTACCACGGCGGCGTCCCGGTGCCGGAGCTGGACCGGGAGAACGTGGCCGCCCTCACCGCCGGCCTCGACAACCTCGAGGCGCACGTGGAGGCGGTGCGCCAGTTCAAGGTGCCGGTGCTGATCGGGCTCAACCGCTACCCCTCGGACACCGAGCGGGAGTACGCGGCGGTCCGCGAGCGCTGCCGGCGGCTCGGCGTCGACGTCCACGTGGCCGACGTCTTCGGCCGGGGCGGGGAGGGAGGAGAGGACCTGGCGCGCGGGCTCCAGAAGCTGCTCGCCACCGAGCGCTCGGGCTTCCAGCCGCTCTACGCCCTCGACGACCCGATCACGGTGAAGCTCGACACCATCGCGCGACGCATCTACGGCGCGGACGGGGTCGAATACCCCAAGCGGGTGGAGCGTCAGATCGCCCAGACCGAGAGTCTCGGCTACGGGAGGCTGCCGATCTGCGTGGCGAAGACCCAGCGCTCGCTCTCGGACGACCCGACGCTGCTCGGGCGGCCGCGCGGGTTCACGATCACGGTCAACGAGGTGCGCATCTCCGCGGGCGCCGGGTTCCTGGTGGCGATCACCGGCGACATCACCACGATGCCGGGCCTGCCGCGCCGGCCCAACGCGGAGCGCGTCGACGTCACTCCCGACGGCGCCATCACGGGCCTGTTCTGAGCGCGTGATATACTTCCGGGCGGCGCGGGGGGAAACCGAGCCACAACCATGATCCAGGTCGACAATCTGACGAAGCGGTACGGGCCGGTCACCGCCATCCACGACGTGTCGTTCAGCGTGGACAAGGGCCGCATCGTGGGCTTTCTCGGGCCCAACGGGGCGGGCAAGTCCACGACCATGAAGATCCTGTCGTGCTTCATGCCCGCGACCGGCGGGACCGCCCGGGTAGCCGGCTACGACGTGTTCTCGCAGTCGCTGGAGGTCCGCCGGCGCATCGGCTATCTCCCGGAGAACGCGCCGCTCTATCCCGATCTCTCGGTCGCGTCCTACCTGGACTTCGTGGCCGAGATCAAGGGGGTGGGGCGCGCCGACCGACGGGGCCGGGTGGCCGACGTGATGGAGCGCTGCTTCGTCACCGACATGCAGAACCGGCTGATCGGCAAGCTCTCCAAGGGCTACCGGCAGCGGGTGGGGCTGGCCCAGGCGCTCCTGGGCGATCCGGAGGTGCTGATCCTCGACGAGCCCACCATCGGGCTCGACCCGCGGCAGATCGCGGAGATCCGTGCGCTGATCCGGTCGCTGGCCGGCCAGCACACCGTGATCCTCTCGACCCACATCCTGCCCGAGGTGTCGATGGTGTGCGACGGCATCATCATCATCAACGACGGGCGCATCGTCGCCCAGGGCACGGAGTCGGAGCTGGTCCAGCAGGTCTTCCCGACCGCGCGGGTCGAGGTGCGGGTGGCGCGAGCGTCGGGCGACGTGGCGGCGGCGCTGCGGGCGGTGCCCGGGGTGACGGCGGTGGAGCCGCTGGCCTCGCGGGAGGGCGCGGCGGGCTTCGTGGTCGAGTCGGAGCACGGCCGCGACGTGCGGGGCGAGCTCGTCCGCCTGGTCACCGGCCGGGGCTGGGAGCTCCAGGAGCTGCACCAGGTCGGCATGAGCCTCGAGGAGGTCTTCATCCGGGTGGTGGCGGGCGAGCAGGTCGCCCCCGACGCGATCGTGCTCGAGGAGGAGGCGCGCTGATGCGCTGGCTGCCCGTCTTCAAGAAGGAGATGCGGCTGTACTTCGGCTCGCCGGTGGCCTACGTGGTCTTCACCTTCTTCCTGCTCATCTCGGGCTGGTTCTTCAGCCAGATCTTCCTCTTCTACAGCGACGCCTCCATGCGCTCCTTCATGCAGCCGCAGTTCGGTCAGAACCTCAACGTGACCGAGAACGTGATGCGCCCGCTCTTCACCAACATGAGCGTGGTGCTGCTGTTCTTCATGCCGATGATCACGATGCGCCTCTTCGCCGAGGAGCGGAAGTCGGGGACCTTCGAGCTGCTGCTCACCTACCCGGTGCGCGACGGCGAGGTGCTGGCGGGCAAGTACCTGGCCGCGCTGGCCCTCTACGTGCTGCTGCTCGCCCTGACCCTGCTCTACCCGGGGCTGGTCGCCTACTTCACCCGCGTGGAGTGGGGGCCGATCCTGAGCGGCTACCTCGGGCTCGTCCTGACCGGCGCGGTGTTCCTGGCGGTGGGCGTGCTCGTATCGTCGCTGACCGAGAACCAGATCGTGGCCGGGTTCGGCACCTTCGGGATCCTGCTCGCGTTCTGGATCGTCGGGTGGGGGGCCGAGTTCGCGGGGGGCAACCTGCGCGGGGTGCTCCAGTACCTCGCGATCGGCGATCACCTCGACAGCTTCACGCGCGGGCTGATCGACACCAAGGACCTCGTCTACTACCTGACCGGCGTCGCCCTCGCGCTGTTCCTGACGCTCCGGTCGCTCGAGTCGAAGCGGTGGAGGGGATAGCGTGACGAGCCTGCTCAAGCGCCAGGCGGTCACCGGCGCGGTGATCTGCCTGCTGATCGCCGCCGCGCTCCGGTTCTTCTACCCGCTGCCCGCGCAGTGGGTCTTCCTCGGGCTGGGCGTGGTCCTGCTGCTGCTCTCGCTCGTCCTGAACGCCCGCGAGGCCCGCACCGCCATGGGCACCCGCACCGCGCGCTACGGGACCGGCGCCGCGGTCATGGCCCTGCTCGCGCTGGGGATCGTGGTGGCGGCCAACGCGATCTCGGTCCGGCACAGCGCCCGCTGGGACCTCACCGAGAACAAGCGCAACAGCGTCTCGCCCCAGACCATCCAGGTGCTGCGCACCCTCAAGGCGCCGGTGAGCGCCATCGCCTTCTACCGCTCGGACACTCCCGGCAAGAAGACGGCGGAGGACCTGCTCGGCCAGTACAAGACGTACTCGGGGGGCAAGTTCGAGTGGCGCCTCGAGGACACCGACAAGGCGCCCGCCCTCGCGCGCCAGTACGGGGTCGAGAGCTACGGCACCGTGGTCCTCGAGAGCGGCCCCGCGGGTCAGGTGCGGACCGAGAAGGTGCTCGACGCCGACGAGGAGAAGCTGACCAACGGGATCGTCAAGGTCACCCGGGCGGGCAAGCGGGTGGTCTACATGGTCAAGGGGCACGGCGAGCGGGAGATCGCGGCCACCGACCGGGGCGGCTTCAGCCAGGCCAAGGAGCAGATGGAGAAGGCCAACTACGAGGTCAAGGAGCTGTTCCTGGCCCGCGACCCCAAGATCCCCGACGACGCCGGCATCGTGGTGGTGCCGGGCCCGAAGACCGATTTCTTCCCGCAGGAGCTGGCCGCCATCGACGCCTACGTGGCGCGCGGGGGCAAGGTCTTCTTCATGGCGGTGCCCTTCCAGGCCACCGCGACCATGAAGTACCTGAGCAAGTACGGCGTCACGGTGGACGACGACGTGGTCATCGAGCTGAACCCGATCGGCCAGGTCTTCGGAGTGGGCCCGCTCGTCCCGGTGGTGGGCCAGTACGACCCGCACCCGATCACCAAGGACATGGGCGGGGTCATGACCCTGTTCCCGCTGACTCGCTCCGTCGAGCCGTCCAAGGCCCTCCCCAAGGGCGTCCAGGCCGGACCGCTCGCCCAGACCAGCCGCCAGTCGTGGGGGGAGACGGACAAGAACGTCTTCCAGACCGGCAAGGCCACTCCGGATCCCGGCGAGAAGACCGGCCCGCTGCCGGTGGCGGTCGTGGCGACGGTGGACGCGGAGCCGGCCGCCAAGGCCGAGGGCGCCGCCGACACGCCCAAGAAGGCGACGAAGGCCCGCATCGTGGTGGTGGGCACCGCCGACTTCGCCTCGAACCAGTTCCTGGGCGCCCAGGGGAACCGGGACTTCTTCCTCAACGTGGTCTCCTGGCTCGCCGAGGAGGAGGACCTGATCTCGATCCGGGCCAAGGATCCCAAGCAGAACCCGGTGGTGCTGACCTCCGCGCAGTCCAGCCTCGTGCTGGCCCTGCCGCTCCTGGCGCTGCCCGGCGCGGTGCTGATCTGCGGCATCGTGGTGATCGTCCAGCGGCGCCGCGCGCGCTAGCGTATGCCGAGCGGGCGGACGATCCTCGTCCTGCTGATCCTGGCCGCCGGGCTCGGGGGCTTCTTCTACTACGACACCTACTCCCTCGGGCCGCGCCGGGAGAAGGCGGAGTCGGCCAAGGGCCGGATCTGGACCGTCGAGCCCAAGGACGTCGAGGCGGTCACCGTCGCCCGCAAGGGCGAGACCCTGCGCCTCAAGCGCGCGGCCGACGGCGGCTGGGACATGCTCGAGCCGGTCAAGACCCGCGGCGACCGCGCGGTGGTGGACGACATGGTCACCGGGCTCGCCACCGCGCGCATGGATCGGGAGATCGACCCCAATCCGGCCAAGCCGGCGGACTTCGGCCTCGACCCCCCGGACGCCGAGGTCAAGATCGAGGTCAAGGGCCGCGCCGAGCCGCTCGTGCTCCGGGTGGGGAGCAAGAACCCGACCGGGGTCTGGGTCTACGCCCGCGAGGGCGCCAAGCCCGCGGTCATCACGCTGTCGGAGAGCATCGCCCGGGACACGAGCCGCCCGGTCGCCGACTTCCGCGACCACACCGTGATCGCCTTCGATCGCAAGAACGTCACCGGCCTCGACCTCGACGTCAACGGTGATCAGATGGCCCTCGCCGCCGAGCAGCCCGGCAAGTGGCGGATCGTCAAGCCGCGCGCGCTGAGCGCCGATACCGACCTGGTCTCCGAGTTCCTCGACAAGCTCGAGGGGGCCAAGGCCACCGAGTTCGTCGACGACGCCCCGAAGTCGCTCACGCCCTACGGCCTCGACAAGCCCGCGCGGGTGACGGTGTGGGTCGGCCGCGACAAGGACCGCGCCGCGCGCACCCTGCTGGTCGGCCGCCCGGTGCCGGAGAAGAAGGGCGTCTACGTCAAGCGCGAGGGCGAGCCCGGAGTCATCCTCACCGCGGAGGCGCTGTGGACCGCCTTCCCCAAGACGGTGGCCGCGCTCCGCGACAAGACGGTGGTGAGCTACGCCTACGACAAGCTCGCCAAGGTCGAGATCACCCACGGCCGCGAGACCATCGACCTCGAGAAGGACGGCACCGCCTGGAAGCTCACCGCGCCGGAAGCCCTCCGCGCCGACAGCGGCGCGGTCACCCAGCTCCTGTGGAAGATCCGTGACCTGCGCGCGCTCGGGTTTCTCGCGGAGGGAGCGGCGGACGTCCCGCGCTTCCTCGCCAAGCCCGAGGTCACGGTGAAGCTCTGGGAAACCGGCGCGAAGGAGCCCAAGACGCTGCTGCTCCAGTCCTCGGCCGAGCGTCGCGGCGGCCAGCCCGCGGCGCTGGCCGCGGTGCAGGGCGAGGGCCCGGTGGTACTGGTCGAGGGCAAGGCGCTCGCGGAGCTGACGCCGGGCGTCGCCGAGCTGCGCGACCGGACCGTGTTCCCCTCCTTCGACCTGGGCGATGTGAAGCGCGCGCGGGTGGCCGGCGGCGACAAGCCGCTGGTCGTGGAGAAGACCGGCGAGACGGAGTGGAAGCAGGTCGAGCCCACGCGCGGCGCGACCAAGGACGGCCGGGTCGCGAACGTGCTGCTCGCGCTGAAGGCGCTCAAGTGGAAGGAGATCGCCTCGAAGGGCGGCGACGAGGCCAAGTTCGGGCTCGACAAGCCCGAGCTCGAGGTGACGGTGTTCAAGGGCGACGGGAGCGAGCTCGGCACGCTGCTGGTGGGGCGGAGCGACGGCGCCGTGACCTACGTCAAGCTCAAGGCCGAGCCCGGGATCTTCGCGGTGTCTTCCAAGGACCTGGAAGATCTGAGGAAAGCGCGTGCCGACATCCCGGCCTGACGGGGCGAATAGGGGTCGGCCGGCCGGCGTCGGAGAGAGCATGAAGACACTGGCGGTCGCGATCGGGCTGGTCGTCGGAGCGCTGGGCTTGCTGCCGGGCCCGGCCGGGGCGGGCGAGGTGCTGAAGCCGACCGTGTTCACGCCCAACCCGTTCGCCATGACGCCCCCGCCGGTCCCCCTCGGCCCCCGCCCCGCGGCCCCGACCCCGGTCGGCCCGCCGCCCGGCCATCACCAGCCTCCGCCGGTCGTCGTCTACCCGCCGTCGGGCTACTGGGCGTATCAGTGGGTGCCGACCGCGTACACGACGTACGTCTGGGTGCCCGGCTACGTCAACGAGGACGGGACCATGGTCGCGGGCGGTTATCAGCCGCAGACGCTGAGCAGCGGGTACTACCAGCCGGTGTGGGTGCCCGGGTACTGATGCCGACGGGCCTCTACCTCAAGCAGGTCGAGCTCGGCCCGATGCAGAACTTCGTGTACCTCATCGGCGATCAGGCGAGCCGCGAGTGCGTGGTGGTGGACCCGGCGTGGGAGATCGACGGCATCGCGGATCTGGTGGCCGCCGACGACATGCGGCTCACCGGCGTGCTCGTCACCCACACCCACCAGGATCACGTGGGCGGCCACCTCTTCGGTCACGACATTCCCGGCGTCGCCGAGCTGCTCGCCAAGCTCCCCGCGAAGGTCTACGTGCACCGCGCGGAGCGCGAGTTCCTCAAGGGGTTCGGCTCGGATCTCGTGAAGGTGGAGGCGGGCGATACGCTGCAGGTGGGCGCGGTGCCGCTGACCTTCATCCACACCCCGGGGCACACCCCCGGCTCGCAGTGCTTCCTGGTGGACGGCTGCCTGATCTCCGGCGATACGCTCTTCATCCGCTCCTGCGGGCGCACCGACCTGCCCGGCAGCGACCCGGAGGAGATGTACACCTCGCTCACTCAGCGGCTCGGCGCGCTTCCCGACGACACGGTGGTGCTGCCCGGCCACAACTACGGGGGATCGCAGACCACCATCGGCGCCGAGAAGCGCGGGAACCCGATGATGCGCTTCGCGTCCATGAGCGACTTCCTCGCCGCGATGGGCGGCCGCCGCCGCGGCCGCACGTAGCACCCCGCCGGCCCTAGAGCACCGACATCCCGCCGTCGACGAAGAGGACCTGTCCGGTCACGTAGTCGGAGCACGTGGCGAAGAAGCGCACCGCCTCCGCCACGTCGGCGGGACGGCCGTGGCGGCCCATCGGGATCCGGGCGGCGAGTCGGCGCCCCCGCTCGCGTGGGAAGCCCTCCGGCAGCAGGACCACGCCGGGCGCGACCGCGTTGACCTGGATCCGCGGGGCCAGCGCGGCCGCGAGCCCGCGCGTGAGCATCACGACCCCGGCCTTGGAGACTCCGTAGGGCACGTAGCCGGGCCATGCCCGCACCGCGCCCACGTCCGCGATGTTGATGATGCGCCCGCCGCGCCGCCCCATGGCCCGGGCGGCGGCCTGGCTGCAGAAGAACGGCGCGCGCAGGTTCACCGCGAGCAGGCGATCGAACTGGGCCGGCGTGGTCGTCTCGACCGGGGTGCGGAAGAAGAGCGCGGCGCTGTTGACCAGGACGTCGAGGCGGCCGAGCCGCTTCACCGTGAGGGCCACGAGGGCGCGGGCCTCGCGGGGGCGGCTCACGTCGGCGCGCAGCGCCACCGCGCGCACGCCGCGTGCCTCGAGGTCGCGCACCGCCGCGCGCGCCGCCGCCGCGGAGCGCAGGTAGCCGATCGCCACGTCGGCGCCCGCGTCGGCGAGCGCGCGCGCGATCTCGAGTCCGACGCGCACCGCGCCGCCGGTGACGAGCGCGACCCGACCGGTCAGTTCCTTGACTTGTCCGGAGCCGTGTGGTGTCATCGATTCAACATGTCGGGTAGTTTCCGCAACTGGGTCAAGACTCGCTTCATCACCGGGCTGTTCTCGACCGTTCCCGCGATCGCCACCGCCTGGCTGCTGTGGGTGTTCTGGAACGCCATCGACGATTTCTTCTCCCCGGTGTACACCCAGATGATCGGCCGGCGCATTCCCGGCCTGGGCTTCCTGACCGCGGTCGTCATCATCTTCATCATGGGCACCATCGCCCGCAACGTGGTCGGGCGGCGGGTGCTGGCCCGCATCGAGATGCTCTTCGACCACGTGCCGATCTTCCGGAGCATCTACCCGTCCGTGAAGCAGCTCCTGGAGTCGTTCTCGCCCCAGAAGCTCAACTCCTTCAAGTCGGTGGTGCTCGCCGAGCATCCCCGCAAGGGCGAGTACGTCTTCGGCTTCGTCACCTCCGAGGTCCTCGTCGAGGGGCTCGAGGGCAAGCGCGCCATGGTCACCGTGTTCGTGCCCACCAACAACCTGTACCTGGGCGACGTGATCGTGGTGTCCAAGGAGGAGATGGTGCCCACCGGCCTCACCGTCGAGGAGGGCATCCGCATCATCCTCTCCGCCGGGACCGCCACCCCCCCACGCCTCCCGCGCGAGCGACTCTGATCACCGGGCGGGGGGTGCTCCCGCCACCCACGCCCCGATGGCCTCCCCGAGCGGGTAGAGCTTGCCGAAGAAGAAGTGGTCCGCGCCCTCGATGATCCGTGCCTCCGCCCGGGTGGCCTCGGCGAGCCGCTCCAGCGCGTCGACCGGGCAGTAGGTGTCGCGGGTCCCGGCCACCAGGAGGGTGCGACCGGCCCCGGGCGTCAGGACCTGGAAGTCGAACATCCCCAGCGGAGGGGCGATGAGGACGAGCGGCGCGTCGCCCGGCCGCATCGCCCGCGCGGCGGTCCAGGCGCCGAACGAGTAGCCGATGACGCCGACCGGGCTTCCGGGAGACAGGCGGCCGGCCAGGGTCGCCACTGCAGCCCGCACGTCGTCCTGCTCCCCCAGCCCCTTGTCGTGGACCCCGGTCGAGGCGCCGACCCCCCGGAAGTTGAAGCGGAGGGTGGCGTGGCCGGCCGCGCGGACGACCTCCGCGGCCCGGATCACCACCGGATTCTCCATGTCCCCGCCGTAGAGCGGGTGGGGGTGGCAGAGGACGAAGCC
>DATFAJ010000337.1:0-3003 GCA_035254745.1 Candidatus Methylomirabilota bacterium
CGTCTACGCGAGCATCTCGGGCTTCGGTCAGGACGGCCCCTACCGGGATCGCCCGGGCTACGACCAGATCGTGCAGGGCATGTCCGGCCTGATGTGGCTGACCGGCACCGCAGAGAGCGCTCCGCTGCGGGTGGGCATCCCGATCGGCGATCTGCTCGCCGGCTACTTCGCGGCGCTCGGCATCCTGACCGCGCTCCTGGAGCGGGAGGTGTCGGGGCGCGGCCAGAAGGTCGAGACCTCGCTGCTCGAGGCACTGACCGGCAGTCTCTCGTTCCAGGCCGCCAAGTACGTCAACACCGGCGAGGTGCCGCCGCCGGTCGGCAATCACCATCCGCTGACCGCCCCCATGGGCGTCTACCGGGCTCGGGACGGCTTCTTCAACCTGGCCGTCGGCAACGACGACATGTGGCGGCGCTTCTGCAAGGCGATCGAGCAGCCCGCCCTGGCCGACGACGCGCGCTTCGGCGGCATGCTCGCGCGGGTGAAGCATCGCCAGGCCCTCGACGCGGTGCTCGAGACCGCCCTCGCCCGCCGCTCCGCCGCGGAGTGGGTGGAGGTGCTGAACGCGGCGGGAGTGGCCTGCGGCCCCATCAACACGGTGGATCGGGTCTTCGCCGACCCGCAGATCCGCCAGGCCGACCTGGTGCGGGACGTCGCCAACGCCGCCTGGGGGCCGCACAAGGTCCTGGCCCTGCCGGTGCATCTCTCGCGCACGCCCGCGCGCGTCGAGCGCGCGGCCCCCATGACCGGCGAGCACACGCGCGCGGTCCTCACCGACCTGGGCTACGACACGGCCGCTCTCGACGCCTTGCTGGCGGAGGGCGTGATCGAGGAGCACAAGGGAGAGACGACATGAGCGACCACATCCTGGTCGAGCAGGACGGTCCGATCGCGACCGTCGTGTTCAACCGGCCCAAGATGCGCAATGCCATCAGCCTCGCGATGTGGTCGGAGATTGCGATGGTGACCGAGCGCCTGTCGAAGGACGACGCGGTTCGCGCGATCGTCTATCGCGGAGCCGGCGCCGACGCCTTCGCGTCGGGCGCGGACATCTCCGAGTTCCAGGAGAATCGCAAGGACACCGCCACCGCGCTCAACTACAACAAGCAGACCGAGGCCGCCTACTCCGCGATCCGCCTCTGCCCGAAGCCGACGGTGGCGATGGTGTTCGGCTACTGCATGGGCGGGGCCATGGCGCTCGCGATGGCGGCCGACCTCCGCTTCGCGGCGGTCGGCTCGCGGTTCGGCATCCCGGCCGCGCGGCTGAGCATCATCTACGGCCTCGACCCGGTGCACCAGCTGGTGGACCTCGTGGGGCCCGCCTACGCCAAGGACATCCTCTACTCGGCCCGCACCGTGGAGGCGGAGGAGGCCCTTCGCATCGGCTTCATCCAGCGGCTGGTCCCGGTGGCCGAGCTCGAGGCCTACACCTACGACTACCTGACGAAGGTCGCGGCCAACGCGCCCCTGTCGGTACGCGGGACGAAGGCCCAGGTGCAGGCGATCTTCGATGGCATCAGCGACGCCCACCGCGAGCACCTCCGTGACCTCGGCATCGCCACCTTCGACAGCGAGGACTACCGGGAGGGGACGCGGGCTTTCCTCGAGAAGCGGGCGCCCCGGTTCCAGGGGCGGTAGCCTCTGCGCGTCACCGTTCTCTCCTCGACTCCCCTCAATCCGCTGGAGGGGAGCGGCACCTTCGTCGGCATCGCCGGGCTCGCGCAGGGGCTGGCCCAGCTCGGCCACGAGGTCACGCTGCGTCCGCTCGGCCGCCGGACCGGCTTCCACACGCTCGACCGGTGGCTCTACAACGCGGGCGTGGTCGTGCGCCCGCCCCGCGGCGCCGACCTGGTGCTGGGGGTCGACCTCGACGGCTTCCTGTGGGCGCGGCGACGCACCCTGCCCTTCGTCGCGAGCCTCAAGGGCATCATCGCCGACGAGCTCAGGAACGAGCGCGGCCTCGTGCGCGCCCTCCTCGCGGTGCAGGCGCGCTGGGAGGCGCGCAACGTCGCGCGCGCCGACCTCGTCATGGTGACGAGCCGCTACTCGGCGGAGGTGGCGCAGCGGGAGTACGGGGTGCCGCCCGAGCGGCTCGCGGTGGTGCCCGAGCCCATCGATCTCGAGGTCTGGGACGATCAGTTCTGGCGCGCCCCGCGGCGCCCACGCGGCGGGCCGGTGGTGCTCTGCGTGGCCCGCATGTACCCGCGCAAGCGGATCGGCGATCTGCTGCGTGCCGCCGCCATCCTCCGTGAGCGCGTCCCGGGCCTCCAGGTGCGGGTCGTGGGGCGGGGGCCGGAATGGCCGGCGATCGCTCGGCTCCACGCCGAGCTCGGGCTCGGCGACTCGGTGGCACTGCTGGGTGACCTCACCCGCGAGCGCCTGGCCGAGGAGTACGTCAACGCCACCGTGTTCTGCCTGCCCTCGGTGCAGGAAGGCTTCGGCATCGCGTTCCTGGAGGCGATGGCGGCGGAGCTGCCGGTGGTGGCCTGCCACGTCGCGGCCATCCCGGAAGTGGTGCAGGACGGGGAGACCGGCCTGCTGACCGTGCCGCGGGATCCGGGCGAGCTCGCCGCCGCCGTCGAGCGGCTGATCGCGGACCCCGCGCTCGCCCGCCGGCTGGGGCGCGAGGGCCGCCGCCGCGCGGCGGGCTTCACGCCGCGCCACGTCGCGGAGCGCTTCCTCCACGCGGTACACTCGTTCCAGCATCGGACGGGACAGCAGGCGCGAGGAGGCTGAGCCGCATGGTGTACGCGACCCGGAAGTTCACGTTCTCGGCGGGGCACCGGTACTGGCGGCCCGAGTGGAGCGCGGAGGAGAACGCGCGAACCTTCGGCTCGCTCACGGTGGCCCACGGGCACAACTACGCGCTCGAGGTCACGGTGCGCGGGGCCGTCGATCCGCGCACCGGCATGGTGATGGACCTGGGCGAGCTGAAGCGGGTGGTGGGCGAGGCGGTGATCAGCCGCTTCGACCACGCGGATCTGAACCAGGATCCGCTCTTCC
>DATFAJ010000338.1:0-2451 GCA_035254745.1 Candidatus Methylomirabilota bacterium
GACCACCGGGAAGATCTGGTGCTGCTGGTCGCGGCGGCGGTCGATGTGGGTGACCGGCCCGAGCGCACCGTAGTACTCGAGCCCGACCGCGACCTTCGGCGTGACGCTGTAGCTGACCTTGGCGGCGGGGGAGAACTCGAAGCCCCGGCCGACGTTGTCTCCCTCGATGGCCCGCTCGAAGGTCGGGTTGAACGCGACGTACCAGCGCGCCCACTGCTTGTCGATGATCGGGCGCAGCTCGACCGTCCACGTGTCGGGGGAGAAGGCCCGCCGCTGGTAGCCGATCTCGGCCGAGAGGCTCAGGCCGACCGGCAGCTCCCAGCTCTCGGGCGCGCGCACGCGCGGGCGGATGTGGCTGCCGACCCACTCCCACGTGGTGTCGGGCTGGATCGAGGTGAACACGTAGAAGCCGGTCTCGAGCCACGGGGTGATGCCCTGGGTGACCTCGAGGGTCTCGTGGAAGGCCCCCTGCGTGCGGAGCACGCCGTCCTCGGTCCGGGTGGTGCCGACCGCGGCCACGTTGCTGTGCAGCTCCACCATGGTGGTGCCGGGCGGTACCGTCTCCGAGCCGTAGACCTGGATCTCGAAGTTCTCCTGGCCCACCGCCGGCGCGGGCGCGGAGAAGAGCGCGCCCAGCAGGCCCAGGGCCAGGCCGATCGAGGCGCCGCGTCCCCGGGGCAGCATGGGCCGAGTCTACGTCGTTGCCCGATCGAGGCCAACCCGGTTCTGGTATAAGAGAGCGGGCCGGGACCCGCAGCGCCGCCTCCCGCCACGAGGAGAGAGCCGTCCATGACCACGATCACCGATCTCGAGACACCGGCCGTCACGGTGCACCTGGACGTGATGGAAGACAACATCCGGCGGGTGCAGGCCCACCTCGACCGGCACCGCATCGCCAACCGCCCGCACATCAAGACCCACAAGATCCCCGCGATCGGCAAGATGCAGATGGCGGCGGGGGCGGTCGGTATCACCTGCCAGAAGCTCGGCGAGGTCGAGGTCTTCGCGGACGCGGGCGTGGCCGACGACGTGCTGCTGACCTACAACATCCTGGGCGCGGCCAAGACCGAGCGGCTGATGGCGCTGGCCCGCCGGGTGCCGCGCCTCGCGGTGGTGCTGGACAACGACGTGGTGGCCCGCGAGCTCTCGGACGCCGCCCGCCGGGCTCAGCGAGACCTGCCGTTCCTGATCGAGTGCGACACCGGCTTCCGCCGGACCGGCGTGCAGACGCCCGACGAGGCGCTCGCCCTCGCGCGACAGGCCCTGGCGCGCCCCGGCCTCCGGTTCAAGGGCCTGATGACGTTCCCGAACCGCGACCCGGATACCCGCGAGTTCTTCGAGCGGGCCCTGCCCCTGTTCGCGCGCGCGGGCCTGCCGGTCGAGGTGGTCTCGGGCGGCGGCACGCCCGCGCTCGCCACCGTGGACCGCTTCCCGATGCTGACCGAGCACCGCGCCGGCACCTGCGTCTACAACGACGCGATGGTGGTGGCGAGCGGCACCGCGACGTGGGACCAGTGCGCGATGCGGGTGCGCGCCACCGTGGTGAGCCGGCCCACCGACGACCGCGGGGTGCTCGACGCGGGAAGCAAGGTGCTCACCTCGGACCTCTACCACATGAAGGGCTACGGGCACGTGATGGAGTACCCGGAGGCGCAGGTGACCCATCTGTCCGAGGAGCACGCGGTGGTCGACTTCTCGGGGTGCGCGGAGCGGCCCCAGGTGGGCGAGGTGGTGAGCGTGGTGCCGAACCACTGCTGCGTGGTCACCAACATGGTCGACGAGGTCTACGGGGTGCGGAAGGGAGCCGTCGAGGTGGTGTGGCCGGTCGCGGCGCGCGGCCGGGTGCGCTGAGACCGCCCCGGGCTCCGATGGCTCGCACCGGCGCGCACCTGGTGGTGGAGGCCCTCGAGGCGGCGGGGATCCGTCACCTCTTCTCGCTCTCCGGCAACCACATCCTGTCGCTCTACGACGCCACCCTCGAGAGCCGCCGTCTCTCCATCCTGCACACGCGTCACGAGGCGGCCGCCGTGCACATGGCCGACGCGTGGGGTCGGCTCACCGACGAGCCCGCGGTGGCCCTCGTCACCGCCGGGCCCGGCCACTGCAACGCGGTCTCCGCGCTCTACACCGCGCTCATGGCCGAGTCACCGCTGGTGCTGCTGAGCGGCCACGCCCCGCTCGGGCAGCTCGGGCGCGGCGGCTTCCAGGAGGTGGACCAGGCCGCGGTGGCCGCGCCGGTCGCCAAGGCCTCGTGGATGGCCAAGGACGCGAGCCGACTCGGGGAGGACATCACCGCCGCGCTCGAGCTGGCGCGGAGCGGGCGGCCCGGCCCGGTCCACGTGAGCCTGCCCGGCGACCTGCTCGAGGCGAAGGTGGGGGACGGCGCGCCCGCGCGCGCGCCGCGGACGGAGGCGCCGGCCTCCGCGCCCGCCGAGATCGTGGAGCGCGTGC
>DATFAJ010000339.1:0-16493 GCA_035254745.1 Candidatus Methylomirabilota bacterium
CTGTCGCGGCGCTTGCCGGCGCGATTGTCGTCGTGGTGGGCCACGCCCTGAACGCTCCGACCACGCCGTCGGCCGTGGCCGGAGCCGCGTGTTGCTTCGGACTCCGCCTCGTCGCGCTGTGGCGCGGCTGGCGGCTTCCCACCGCCGGCGAGCACGAGAAAGCGACGGGAGTCGGCGACGATGCGGGCGACCGGCGTGACTAGTGTGCCCCCGGAGCGGTCGTGACGACTACCGGGCGAGGCGGCGGAGCGCGGCGAGCGTGTCGCCGGGCTCGGGCCGCGTGGTGTAGTCGGGGTCGAACTCCGCCGCGCGGATGATCCCCTGCCGGTCGATGACGAAGCGGGCCGGCATGGGCAGGGTCCAGGAGGCGTCCCCGTTGAACGCTTCGAGGTCGAGCGGGAACGTGCGATAGATCCGTCGCAGGTAGTCGGGCAGACTGAAGCGGATGCCGAACGCGGCCGCCACCTCGTTGCCGCGGTCCGAGAGGATCTCGAAGGTCAGGTGGCGCCGCTCGATCAGCTCACGGTTGTGCTCGGGCAGCTGCGGCGAGATCGCCACGAGGGTCGCCCCGAGGGCCTGGATCTCCGGAAGCGCCGCCTGTAGAGCTACCAGCTCTACGTTGCAGTACGGTCACCAGCGGCCCCGGTAGAACGTCACCACCAGCGGGCCGGTGGCCAGGAGGCGCCCGGACTCCACCGCCCTCCCGGCCGCGTTGGGCAGCGCGAACTCGGGGGCCCGGGCGCCGACCTTGAGCACCTTGAGGGCGATGTCCGAGGCCCGCAGGTCCGCCACCGCCTGGTGCATGGCGGCCACCACCTCGGGCGGGCGACCGGCTTCGAGCCGGGTCTGGAGCGCCTTGAGCTCTGCCTTCAGCGACGTGGGCTGGGTCATGGGGCCATGATCTCCTTCCCTCGGTCGAGCCGCGTACTGCGGGGAGCGTCGGCCGCGGTCATCAGCACGGTGAGCTGCTCGCGGAGCGCCATGCGGGCCCGGTGCAGGCGTGACTTGATCGAGGAGACCGGCTCGTTCAGGATCTCGGCGGTCTCCTCGTTCGAGAGCTCCTCGATGTCCCGCAGGACCACCACCGCCCGGTAGTGCGGCGGGAGCAGATCGATGGCCCGCCGCACCAGCGCGTGGGTCTCCCCGGACAGGAGTCCGTCCTCCGCGCTGGCGGACCAGTCGGCCAGGAGGAGCGAGCGCTCTCCCGCCCGGTGCCCGTCGTCCTTGAACGTCGGGAGCTGATCCTCGAGGCTCACCTCGAGCTCGAGCCGCTTGCCGCGACGGCGGAGGAGCGCGGTGTTGGTCGCCACGCGGTAAAGCCAGGTGCCGAGCGCGGCCCGCTCCTCGAACGCGGCGATCTTCTCGAACAGCGCCAGGAAGACGTCCTGCACGACCTCCTCCGCGTCCGCCTGGCTTCGGGTGATCCCGAACGCCACCCGGTAGACCCGGGCGGCGTGGCGCTGCATCAGGATCTCGAGGGCCCCGGTGTCCCGGCGGCGGAGACGGGCGACCAGCTCGGCTTCGGTCGAGGCCACGCTCGGCTCGATCTCAGGCATCGATCTGCTCCTTGACGAAGGGGGAACAGTTCCGCAGCGAGGCCCGGCGCTGCCGCAGCCGGCGGCAGAGGGCCACGCCCTCGCGATCCACGAAGGACACCTGGGAGAAGTCGACGGTGAGCCGGGATCCATTGCCCAGGAATGGCTCACACGTCCGGCGCACCTCATCGACCCATGGGCCGACCAGCCGGCCCTCGAGGCGTACCGTTACCTGCTCCCGCTGCGCCTCGCCGACCTCGATCTTGAGCATGACGAGATCCAGGGAGAGCAAGCGCCGTGCCCCGAATCAGCTGGCAGGCAGGACCCGAGCGCGCAATACAAATCAGCGACTTGTAGAGGTTCGGCTCAGGCGGTCGGGAGGCCGCCCACGAGCGGTCGTGGGCGGCTACGAGATCTCGTGGGGGGGACGGGTGATGTCCAGGCGGGCCATGCGGCTGCGCAGCGTGTTCGGGTGGAGGCCCAAAGCCCGCGCGGCCCCGCCGGGCCCCTCGATCACCCAGCGGCTTCGCTCGAGCGCCCCCCGGATGTGGCGCCGCTCCATCTCCTCGAGGGTCAGCGCCTGGCCGGCGGGCTCGCCGGATCCGGAAAGCGCCTCCGCGCGCCGGCCGACCGGAAGCAGGTCGGGGCCCAGCTCCAGGACCCGTCCCGAGGAGAGCACCGCAGCCCGCTCGATGATGTTCTGCAGCTCGCGGACGTTCCCCGGCCAGTCGTAGGCCACCAGGCGCTCCATGGTCGCCTGCGAGACGACCTCGACCGGCTTCCCGAACTCCTTGGCGAAGCGGGCCAGGAAGAACATCACGAGCTGGGGGATGTCTGCCCGCCGGTCCCGGAGGGGTGGGACCCGGATGGGCACCACGTTCAGGCGATAGAACAGGTCGGCCCGGAAGCGTCCGCCCGCCACCGCCTCCTGCAGGTCGCGGTTCGTGGCCGCGATCACCCGCACGTTCACGCGCAGGGTCCGGTTGCTGCCCACCGGCTCGAACTCGCGCTCCTGCAGGACGCGCAGCAGCTTCACCTGGGTCTCGAGCGGCAGGTCCCCCACCTCGTCGAGGAAGATCGTCCCGCCGTCGGCCAGCTCGAAGCGGCCGATCCGCCGCTCGAGCGCGCCGGTGAAGGCCCCCTTGACGTGCCCGAAGAGCTCGCTCTCGACGAGCCCCGCGGAGATCGCGCTGCAGTTGACCTTGACCAGCGGGCGGTCCCGGCGCGCGCCCCGGCTGTGCACTCCCCGCGCGATCAGCTCCTTGCCGGTGCCGGTCTCCCCCAGGATCAGGACGGTCGAGTCGGTGGCGGCCACCTGCTCGACCTGGCGAAGGGCGGCCAGGAGCGCGGGGCTGCTGCCCACCATCTCGGTGAAGTTGTGCTCGCCCTGGATCTCCTCCTGCAGGTAGACGTTCTCGGCGTGGAGCCGGTTCTTGAGTGCTTCCACCTCGGCGAGGGCCTGCCGCAGTCGCTCGTCGGCCTTGAGCCGCTCGATCTCCGCCCCCGCGCGGGCCGCGAAGGCCCGCAGCACCGGGATGGCGCGGCTCGTCTCCCCGAGCGGCTTGTCGTCGAGCACCGCCAGGTGGCCGGCCACCTGATTGGCCGAATCCCACACCGGGATCCCGAGGAAGCTCTGGGCTCCGATGTCGACCAGGTCCCGGTCCTCCGGGAAGAGCCGCTGGAGATCGGTGTGGTGGATCACCGTCTTGCCCTCGATGACGAGCCGGCACGGGGTCGGGGCCACGTCGTACTCGACGTTGTCCGCGAACCCGTCGCCCTTCCAGTACGCGAGCATGCGGACGCGACCCGTCGTGCCGGGCACGCACTCGGTGAGGAAGGCGTACCGCATCCGCAGCGCCAGGGCGAGGTGGCGCACCAGCGAGTAGAAGAAGTCGCGGCCGGTGACCGCCGCGGTCCCCTCCGCGATCGCCCGGAGCATCTCCTCGGCCCGCGCGAGCGCCTCGTAGGCCTGCATGTTCTCCACCGCGAGGGCCACCTGCTTCGCCGCCTCCTGCAGGAGGCCGGCGGTCGACTCCGTGTAGCGATCGGGCACCGTGGTCGCCACCGCGAGCGTGCCGATGCTCCGACCGCGCACGAGCAGGGGCACGATGATGTACGAGCGGACCCCGTCCGCGTACGCCCAGTCGTCGGCCGGATAGACCCGCTCGGTCTCCAGATTGCGCTGCAGGAGCGGCTTCTGCTCCTTGAACACCCAGCCGACGTGGCTCTCGCCCGGCCGCATCTCGAGGCCCGCCGAGAAGTACGTGGTCGGCAGCGACGACTCGAGGAGCGAGAGGATGAGCACGTCGCGGACCGGGTCGTGGAGGAACACCGCGATGCGATCGAACGGGATGACCCGCCCGATGGCGGTCGCGATGGCGTGGAAGAGACCCTCGCGGGTCAGGTTCGAGATGAGGGCGTTGTTGATCTCGAGCAGCGTCCGGTGCGAGGCGTCCGGCCCCGTGGCGTCCACGGGGCCGAGCCTAGCACAACCGGAGCGGTGGGCTAGCCGAGCAGCTCCTTCCATCGTGCCGGCGAGATCGCCAGCGCGGCGTCGACCACGCGGGGGTCGAAGTGCCGGCCTGCCTCGTCCTTGAGCACGACGAGCGCCTCCTCGAGGGGGCGCGCGGCCCGGTACGGGCGGTCGTGCGTCATCGCGTCGAGCGCATCCGCCACCGCGAAGACGCGGGCCACCAGCGGGATCTCGTCGGCCTCGAGGCCCTGGGGATACCCTCCTCCGTCGTATCGCTCGTGGTGGCCGGCCACCACGTCGAGGGCGGGGGTGAGCAGCGGCACCACCTCCAGGATCTCCACGCCCGCCTGGGGGTGCCCCTGCACCAGCAGCCGCTCGTCCGGGGTGAGCGGGCCCGGCTTGTGCAGGACCGACTCCGGGATCCGGATCTCGCCGATGTCGTGGAGCAGGGCCCCCAGCTCGAGCGCCTCGCGCTGCGCCCGGTCCAGCTCGACGCCGTCGCCGAGCGCCACGGCCGCGCGGGCCAGGCGCGAGAGCGAGCCGCTCTCGCCGTCGCGGGATTCGAGCGCGCGCACCAGCACGTCCACCAGGCTGCGGTGGGAGGCGTGCAGGCGGTCCACCATGAGGTGGAAGACGTTGCCGAGGAGCCCGATCTCGTCTCGCGCGTCGACCCGGACCGGGCTGGCCAGATCCCCCTCGACCACCCGCTGGGCCGCCGCGACGAGCTGACCCACCGGCCGCGTCACCTGCCGGGAGATGAGCACCCCGGCGCCGACCGCCAGCAGGCCCGCGACCAGGGAGTGCAGCCAGAGCCGGCGGCGCACCGCCTGCAGCTGGGCCAGGTACACGTCGGCGCGGAAGTCGACCTCGAGCGCGCCCACCGTCTGCTCGGTCCGGTTCCGGATCGGCGCGAAGGCGGTGATCCAGCGGCCGTCGTCGCTCGCGTAGATGCCGGTGAAGCCGGCCTGCCCCTCCCCGAGCACCCGCCGGAGCACCGGCCGCGTCTCGGGCGCGAGCCGGTACGCCTGGCCGACCGGGGCCAGGCCGTTGCTGATCACCCCGTAGCGGGCGGTCTCGCCCTCGATGTTCGAGAGCGTGTAGACCGCGTCGCCCAGCTGGTTCGTCTCCTGGATCAGCAGGAGACGGTCCCGCAGGGCCAGGTACTCGGGCGTGTCGTTCCGACCCGCCCGCACCACCTGCTCGTGGGCGTCGCCGTCCACCAGGAGCGCGCCGGTGCGCGCGATGTTGAGCAGCAGGCCCCCGAGCGATTCGCGCAGGAACCGCTCCTGCGCCCGGTACTGCAGCAGCCCGCTGGCCAGGATCCCGACCGCGGTGAGCAACAGCACCGCGACGGTCAGGCGCCAGCCGAGCCGTCGCCAGATGGGCAGCCGCGCGCGCCTCGGCGCGGCGCTCTCCTTGATCGTCATCGGGGCTCCTCCGGCGTCTCCACGCTCAGCTCGGAGACGTCGCGCTCGAAGAACAGCTCCACCGTCCAGTCGAGGACGACGCGCAGCCGCGCCGACCACGTCGGCAGCTTCATCATGTAGATCGTCTTCCACATGAACCAGGCCGGGAACCCGAACAGCTTGAGTCCGGAGAGATCCGCCACCGCGGTGTGCCGGGACAGGGGCACCATCTCGCCGAGCAGCTTGAAGTCGAACGGCTCGCGCTCCCGGCCGGTCAGGCGGGCCTCGAGCTGGCGGGCGAGGGCCCGCCCCTGGCGCAACGCGACCTGGGCGGTGGCGACGTAAGGGCTGTTGCTGTGGCGGTCGATCTGGGCCGCGTTGTCGCCGAGGGCGTACACCCCCGCCCCGCCCTCCACCTCGAAGAAGCCGTTCACGACCAGACGCCCGTCACGCGTCTTGGGCAGGGGGAGCGCGGCCACCACCGGGCTCACCTGGGTGCCGGCCGTCCAGATCACGCAGCTCGACGGGATGAGGCGGCCGTCCTGCAGCGCGAGCCCTTCGGGAGAGACCGCGGCGGCCCGGGCCGTCTCGAGCTCGATGCCGCGCTGGACCAGACGCTCCTTCGTGTAGGCGGCCAGGTTGGTCGCGGTCTGGGGCAGGACCTGGCTGCCGACCAGCACGAGCCGGACCGTCTCGGGCGGGATGCGCGGGTAGTGGCGCACCAGGATGCCGCGGGTCAGCTCCTCCACCGCCGCCACCAGCTCGGTGCCGGCGTGCCCGGCGCCCACGACCACGAACGTGAGCAGCCGACGGCGGATCCACGGGTCGTCGGTGAGCGCCGCCGCCTCGAAGAGCTCGATGACCCGGTTGCGGATGCGAAAGGCGTCGCCCACGCCCTTGAACGTGAGCGCGTGCTGGGCCGCCCCCGGGGCGATGGCCACGTTGGGGGTGGCGCCGAGCGCCAGCACCAGGCTGTCGTAGTGCACCTGCTGGCGCAGGGACGAGCGATGGTGCCGGACCGTCACCCGACGACGCTCGAGGTCGATCCCCTCGACCTGCATCTCGCCGAACTCGATGCCCCACCGGCCGCACAGCGGGCGGATCGGGTAGAGGATGTGGCGCGTCTCGACCGCCCCGGTGGCGGCCTCCGCCAGCATCGGAGTGAACAGGAAGAAGTTCTGGTTGCTCAGCAGCGTGATGTGCACCGGCAGCAGGCCGGCGCACCGCTTCGCGAGCTCGAGGGCCGCGGTGACACCCGCGAAGCCGCCGCCCAGGATGACGATGCGCGGCGCCAGCGACGTGGACGGGCGGGCCAGCGCGCGGCCGCCCGCCCGGGCTGCGGCCGCGATCTGCCCGGGCCGGTCCGACGCCACCGCGGTCGGCATCGTCACACCCGAGGGGCGAGCAGGCACCAGGCGCGCAGCGTCTCGGCGACGCTCCAGGCCTGCGCGATGCACCCGCCCGGCGCGAACGGCGGCTCGGCGTCGAAGACCTCGGCGATGGAGCCGACCCCGTACTCGCCGAGGTGCTGCGCCATCGGCTCGAGGAGCGCGCGCGCGCCGGCCCGGTCGCCGTGCACCCGATCGTAGGCGAGCGCGAAGGGCCCGAGCAGCCACGCCCACGCGGTGCCCTGGTGGTAGGCCCCGTCGCGCTCGCGCGGACCGCCCGCATACCGCGGCTGGTAGCCCGGCTCGCCGGGCGCGAGGCTCCGCAGCCCATACGAGATGAGCAGGCGGCGGGCGCACGCGTCGACGATCTGCCGCTGGCGTTCGGCCGACAGCGCGGTCGCGGGCAAGGACACCGCCAGGATCTGGTTCGGCCGCAGCGCCGCCTCGTGCCCGTCCGGCCCGTCGATGACGTCGTAGCAGTAGCCGGCCTCCGCGTTCCAGAAGCGCGCGAAGCCGGCCGCCGCCCGCGCGGCCATGGCCTCCCACTCGGTGGCCGACCGGCCGAGGGCCCGCGCCAGCCCGGCCATCGCGACGAGGGCGTTGTACCAGAGCGCGTTGATCTCGACCGGCTTGCCGGTGCGCGGCGTCACCACCCGGTCGCCGACCCGCGCGTCCATCCACGTGAGCTGCACGCCCGGCTCGCCCGCGGTGACGAGCCCGTCGGCCGGGTCCACCCGGATGCCGTAGCGGGTCCCCGCCGCGTAGGCCCTCACGATCTGCTCGAGCGCCGGGAAGAGCTGCCGGAGGGCCCCATCGTCGCGGGTTGCCTCGTGATAAGCGCGCACCGCCTCCACGTACCAGAGCGCGGCGTCCACCGTGTTGTACTCGGGCTGCTCGCCCGCGTCCGGGAACACGTTGGGCAGCATGCCGCCGTCGACGAAGCGCGCGAAGGTCGTCAGGATGCGCCGGGCCGCCTCGGGGCGTCCGGTGCAGAGCGTGAGCCCCGGCAGGGCGATCATGGTGTCGCGCCCCCAGTCGCCGAACCAGTGATAGCCCGCGATCACCGACAGGCCGCCCGGGTCGTCGGCGAGCGGGCGGCTCACCACGAACTGGTCGGCGGCGAGCACGAGTCGCTCGATCCACGCGGGGGCGAGCCCGGCGGCCGGCTGCGCCTTGCGCCACGCGAGCAGGACCTCGGTCTCGTGCGCGCGCCGCCGTGCCCACGCCTGCTCGCCGTCCAGATCCGGCCGCGCCTCGGCGGACAGCACCGCGGTGAGCGGCCGATCCGGCGCGAGCGTGGCCGTGAACGTCCCGGCGTGGAGGCTGTCGTCGAGGGCGTCGAGGCCGCGTGCCTCCTCGGCGGCCAGCCGGAAGCCCACGTACCAGTCGTGCGCCGGCTCGGCCGTCGCGCCCGGCATCTGGATCGACAACGGCCGCGCGCCGTCGTAGGCGATGATCTGCAGACCCCGGCCCGCCGGCGCGACCGCCATCTGCCAGCCGGGCCCGTGCGTGGTGACGTGGAACTCACGGTAGTTCACCAGCGCGCGCAGCGTGAGGCGTACCGGCCCGCCCGCCCCGGCGCGCAGGAGCCGGTAGCGCACGTAGGTGGTGTTGGCACCCGGCTCCATCCACACCCGCTTCTCCACCAGGGTATCGGCGCACGCGTAGTGCCACACCGGCGTGGTGCCGTCCAGATAGAAGCGCTCGATCAGCCGGTACCCGGCCGGGGCGACCGCGCCATCCGCCCAGCGGGCGGTCGACAGCTCGTACGTCGCGCCGTCGTACTCGATGCGCTCGTGGAGCCCGTCGACCAGCACCGTGCGCCCCACCGGCGGCTTCAGCGCGGCCACCAGCAGACCGTGGTACCGCCGGGTGGGCAGGCCGGCCACCGTGCCCGACGCGAAGCCGCCGAGGCCGTTGGTGCAGAGCCACTCGCGCGACTCGGCCACCGCGAGGCTCCCCGTGACCTCCCGACCGAAGTCCATTCGCTCAGATCCCGAGCCGGTCCTTCAGATGCTCGGCCACCCGGAGCGCATTGGCCATGATCGTGAGCGCGGGGTTCACCGCCGCGCTCGAGGGGAAGAAGCTCGCGTCGACCACGTAGAGATTGTCCACCTCGTGGGCCCGGCAGTCGACATCCAGCACCGAGTCGCGCGGATCGCGGCCGAAGCGCGCGGTGCCGTTCTGGTGGGCCACGCCCGCCAGGGGGATGCGCTGCCCCAGGAACAGGTTGCGCGAGAAGAGCCCCTCGTGGCACTCGTGACCGTGCACGCCGCACTTCCGCTGCTGCTTCATGACCTGCTCGAGCTTGGCGGTCAGGCGCTGGTGCGCGGTCTCGTTGTTCGGCCGGTAGGCCAGCACGATGTTGCCCTCTCGATCGAGCGTCACCCGGTTGTCCGGGTCCGGCAGGTCCTCCGACGTCAGCCAGAAGTCCATCGAGTGCTTGGCCGTCAGGTCGAGCGACCATCCGGGCGCGATCGCGGGCGCTCCCCCCCTGAGGGTGTCGGCGTCGAGCTTGCCGACGAACGAGATGTGCCCCATCGGGTACTCCCATTCCGGCGACCCGAAGTAGAAGTCGTTGAGGCCGAGCGTCTTCTGGAACACGGTCGGGTTGGGGCAGCGGGAGACGGCCATCAGGACCGAGTTCACGTGGCCCATGTAGTGCCGCCCGACCATGTCGGAGCCGTTGGCGAGGCCGCGCGGGTGCCGGTCGCTGGCCGACCGCAGCAGCAGCGCCGCCGAGTTGATCGCGCCCGCCGACACCACCACCACGTCCGCCGAGTGGGTCTCGGTCGCCTCGCCCCGTGTCACCACGAGGCGCGTCACCTCCCGGCCCGACGCGCTGGTCTCGAGCTTGGCGACGTAGGCGTTGGTCAGCAGCGTCACGTTCGGGTCCGCGAGCGCCGGGTCGACCGCCACCACCTGCGCGTCGGACTTGGCGCCCACCAGGCACGGGTGGCCGTCACAAGTCTCGCACCGGATGCAGCGGCTGGCTCTCGGGTTGCGCTCGTCGAGCATGATGCCGAGCGGCACGTGGAAGGGACGCAGGCCGAGCCGGGCCCAGTCGTCGTGCAGCTGCTGGAGGCGGGGCTCGTGGCTCACCGCCGGATGCGGGTACGGCGCGCCCGCGGGCGGATCCGTCGGGTCCACTCCCCGCTCCCCGTGCACGTGGTAGAGCCGCTCCGCCGCGGTGTAGTAGGGCTCCATGTCCTCGTAGCCGATCGGCCAGGCCGGCGACACCCCGCCCCAGTGCTTGACCTCGCCGAAGTCCTCACGGCGAAGCCGGAAGAGGGCCGCCCCGTAGAACTTGGTGTTGCCGCCCACGTAGTAGTTGGTGTGCGGGTGGAGCGGCTGGCCGTCGCGGTCGCGCCAGACCTCCTTGGTCTGGTAGCGCCCCTCGAGATTCACCGCCCGCGTGCTCCAGTTGGCCTTCTCGCGCGGCACGTAGTCGCCGCGCTCGAGGACCAGGATACGCTTACCCCGTCCCGCCAGGGCGTGAAGCAGCGTACCGCCCCCCGCCCCGGTGCCGATGATCGCGATGTCGTAGTGCATGGGAGCCTATCCGCCGTGCGCGAACTCGGGATAGAGGGTCATCCCGCCGTCCACGAAGATCGTCTGGCCGTTGATGTAGTCGGCATCGTCGGAGGCGAGAAAGACCGCGACCCGGCCGATGTCCTCGGGCTGACCGATGCGGCCGTACGGGATCAGGTTCAGGAGCGACTTGAGCGCCTGCGGGGTCTCCCACGCGTCGCGGTTGATCGGGGTCTGGATCGCCCCCGGCGCGATCGAGTTGACCCGGATCCGGGCCGGGGCGAGCTCCTGCGCGAGGGTCTGCATGAAGAGCTTCACCCCGCCCTTCGACGCCGCATAGTTGACGTGACCGGCCCACGGGATCACCTCGTGGACCGAGGAGATGCAGAGGATCTTGCCGGTGGCGCGCGAGACCTCGGGCCGCGGCCCGCGCCGCGTCATCTCGCGCACCGCCTCCCGGGCGCAGAGGAACATCCCGGTGAGGTTGACCCCGATCACGGTGTTCCACTGCTCGAGGGTCATCTCGCTGAAGGTCGCGTCCTTCTGCAGCCCCGCGTTGTTGACCAGGATGTCGATCGTGCCCCACGCGTCGAGCATCTGCCCGAACATCGCCTGCACCTGGTCCTCGCGGGAGACGTCCGCCCGGATGGCCATCGCCCGGCTGCCGCCCGCACGAATCTCCTCGGCGACCCGCTCCGCGGTCTCCGGGGCCGACACGTAGTTCACCACGACGTCGGCGCCCGCGGCCCCCAGCGCCCGGGCCACTCCGAGCCCGATGCCGGAGCTCGCGCCCGTCACGAGCGCCCGTTGTCCCCTCAGCGGCTGATCTGCCATGCGCCCTCCTCCTCGAACCGATCGGTCGGCCTGCCCGCGTCTGGACCTTTGACGCCGACGACCGCTCACGAGGTTCGCCGATCAGCGGCGGCGACAGATGGCGTCGATCATCGGCGGGTCTGGGTCGGTCGGGTCCCGGGCACCGGGCTCAGGCAAACCGCGCACCCCGATCGGAGGGAGAGTGGGGGGCCGCCCCGGCGCTCGCGCACAGCCCGTGTGGAGCGCTCGGGGGAGGTCGAGGAGCCCAGGCCTCAGCGTCTGCCGGGCGCGGCGCTCAGCGTCCCGGTCGTCCGTCTCGGGCGTCGAGCTCCTCGCGGACAATGCCGCGGATGCCCTGCCGCGCGGCCGACATGACCCGTCGCCCGCCGAACCACGCGCCCGCGATCCCAGCCAGGAGAAGCGAGCTCATCAGGGCCCACTGGACCTCCTCGCGGTGCAAGTACCCCTGCTCCTTGTGCTTGATGTCGCAGTCCTCGCGGACGCGCTCCACGTCGGGGAAGCCCGGGTGGATCCGGTCCGCGGCGCTCATGTTCCGGTAGGCCCGGTAGTGGAGGTCACGAACGTAGAGGTCCACCCCATGGTTCCACAGCCGCGTGAACATGCTGTCGCCCTTGGGCACGACCCCCGCTGCGCGCGCCGCCTCCTGGATGGTCTCGACCGGGATGAGGAAGTTGAACCCCTGGACGACCTGGTCACCCTGGGTCGACGTGAAGGTCGCCGCGCCCACGACCTGGCCGCGATCGTCGAAGACCGGACCGCCGCTGTTGCCCTGGATGATGGCGGCGTCCGTCTGGATGACGCGCTGGCCGCCGATGTCCTGCTTGAAGCCCGAGACGCGGCCGGTCGTGATCGAGGGCTCGTACCGCGTCGCACGGCTGAGCAGCTCGTGGGAGGCGACGACTCCCGGGAACCCGATCACGAAGAGGGCCTGACCCAGGTGCAGATCGGTGCTGTGCCCGGCGAGGCGGACCACCGGCAGCTCCTTGTCCTCGACCTTCACGATGGCCACATCGCGGCCGTGCTCCTCGTGGGCGTTGCCGGAGGCATCCGTGCGGGTGCCAACGACCACGTAGGCGGGCGGGCTGTAGAACTTCACCGCCGCGGGATAGGCCTTGCCGTTGGACAGGTGGACCTCGAGCGCCCGCTCGACGACCAGACCGCCACGGTTCTCGGGCTGCGCGGCGAGCGCGCGGATACGCTCGGTCCGTGCCGGCGGGGACAGGCCGTCGAGCTCGGGGGCGCAGGCCGAAGCCACCGCCCGCTCGAGCAACTCGACCCCGAACGGTCCGGCGGCGCCCTCCTGATAGGGCTGCACGACGTGGCCGTTCGTCACGATCCACCCGTCGGGGTGAATGATGGACCCGCTCCCGAGCTCGCCGATCGTGCCCGGACGCACCACCACGGGCGGCCCGGTGCTGCAGCGCACCGTCGCCGTCGCGCCGATACGCACCGCGATCATGACCACGGCCGGCTTGGCGCGGAACACGGCCGACTGGAGCTCCGCCTCCGTCGCGGCCTCCGTCGCGGTCGGGGAGCCGGCCGCCAGGAGGTGGGCCATCGCGCCCACCATCCACGCGCTCGCTATCGTCTTGATCGTCCTCTCCCTTGCTCCGCCGGCTTGGACGAACCCACGGGGCCGGGAGGTTCGCCGCCAAGCATGGGGCTGGACGCTGTAGTAGCACCACGAGCCGACCCGTTCAAGAAGGGGTCGCTTGACGCCGGCGGCTCGATCGCAGGCGGGCCCCGACGTGTTTAGGTGGGGTCGACCGGGCCGACGGGAGCACGACGGCATCACCGCGTCGCTCGGGGCGCGCACCGCCGGATAGCACGGAGATGCAGTGGCCCGAGCCTACCGGAAGGACCTGATCGGCCTCGGGCCGCCCGCGCAGTGGGGCGGCCCGACCGAGGGGAGCTACCCGGGCAGCTTGGCCGCGAGCACGTCCACCTTCTCGATCGCGGGCGGCTTCGCCAGCAGATCGGCGGCCTTCTGCATGAGCGCGGCCGCCACGCGGCCCGAGAGATGAGCCTGCCGCCCGGCCTCGTCCGGGAACGCGTCGAAGATGCCGAAGGTGCTCGGGCCCATCCGGAGCGCGAACCAGGCGGTCGTGGCCGGCTCCCCCTGCACCACCGCCAGCCCGCCCTTGAGGAAGGCCTCGACGTCCTTCTCCTTGCCGGGCTTGGCCTCGAGCCGTACGTAGAGGGCGACGTTGACCATGAGCGTCCTCCTTTCGGCGCGCCGCCGGCCTAGATCTTCGGCCGGCGCGTGAGCGGGGCGACCAGGTCCGCCATCGAGGGCGGCGTGGCCGCGTCCTTGTAGTCGGCGAGGCGCGCGTAGATCTCCGCGGCCGCCTCGTGGAAGCCGCCGGGGAGACCGGCCGCCGCGAAGGCCGCGGCGATCTCCTCCATCTCGCCCACGAACCGCCACGCCTTGCGCGCGTTGTCGCGGGCCGCCGCTTCCGACCGCTTCGGCAGGTCCGGCTGCGAGCGTCGCCACTCCGCGAGCAGCGCGTCGTCCACGCCCTCCGAGGCAGCCAGCGCGCGGATGGCCATCAGGAGCGCGGAGGAGCCCTTCGTGTAGGCGGCGTAGGTCATCTTGAGGGCGGAGGCGGCGCCCGGGCCGTCGCCGATCGCGATGGCCTCGAGCGCGCTCGATTCGAAGAGGGCCGCCGCGCGCTTGGCCTCGCGGCCCGAGAGGTAGAGCCGGGTGGAGCCGGCATTCCGAGGCGGCGGGCCGATCAGCCCGCCGTCCACGAAGGTGGCGCCGCCGGCCTCGACGATCGCGCCGATCTCGCGCGCGGTCCCCGGCGCCACCGCGTTGGCGTCCACGAAGAGACCGGCGAATCGGCGGCCCGCCACGTCGCGGGCGACCTCGATCGCGGCGTGCGGCGGGCACACCGAAACGATGACGTCGCTCGCCGCCACCACCGCCGCCACCGTCCGCGCGTCCTCGAGGCCGGCCGCGGCGGCGCGCTCGCGGCTGCCCGCGCTGCGCCCCTCGGAGGCCCAGAGCACCCGCGCCCCCGCGGCCACCGCGCAGGCGCCGACCACGCTTCCCATGTCCCCCGGGTGCAGGATCCCGATCGTCGTCATGTCTCCTCCTCAGTCGTCCTCACCGGCGAGGTGGGCGAAGCGCCCGGACGGCCGACGCGGCGGCGGCAGCTCCTCCGGCCCGTGGATGGCCTTGATCTCCACCTCCCGCACGAGGTCGCCCAGCAGCACCGCGATCAGGCCGAGCATGGCGAGCAGTGGCGAGAACATCAAGGCGGCCAGGGTCCAGACGAAGAAGCCCTGCACCCCGCGGGTGGCGCCGCCGACCGAGCCCACGAAGACCGCACCGATCACCCAGCCGGCGGCCAGCAGGACCAGCCACGGATACGCGACGAGCATCATGGCCATCGGACGGCAATGGTACAGCAGTCCACCGCGGAGGAATACTCGGGGATGCTACCGAGCCCGGCGGCGAGGGCCCGCGGCCACCGGGGAGGCGACGGTCAGGCGGTCAGCGGGCGGCGGTGCTGGTGACGACCGCGGTGTCGTCCACCGCCGGCACTTCGGCATCGGCCATCAGGAACATCGCGAGGAGGAAGAAGGTGACGAGGATGCCAAAACCGATCGTTGCGCGCTTCATGCTGGTGCAGTCTCCGGGCGCAGGGCGCGGATGACGGTCCGCAGCTCGCGCGGGTTGATTGGCTTCTCGAGCAGGCGCGCCCCGAGACGGAGCGCTTCGGCCTGCGTGTGGGGTCGGCACTCCGCCGCGATCAGGATCAGCGGCAGGGTCGGGCTCGCGGCGCGCAGGAGATGCACCAGGTCCCAGCCGTCCTCGGCGAGGCCGTGGGCCGGAGGCAGGTCCAGGTCGACGATCGCCAGGTCCACCTCGCCGGACCGCATGGCGGCCACCGCCTGCGAGGCGCCCTCGGCCGTCTCCACCTGGAGACCGCCGCCACGGAGCGCCGCGCCCAGGCCCTCGCGGCTGTGACCGTAGGGATCGACGAGGAGCAGGCGGCAGCGGCCCTCCGCCTCCACGTCGCCGTTGAACCCGAGGGTCGCCATTGTCGGTTGCGCTCCGGTCCTTCCCGTAGGCAACGAAAGTGCCACCCGCAAAGCACCTTTCCGGAGGTACGGAAGATTCAGCATTCCGATCAGTTAGCTTGCCGAGCCTCACCTCGACCTGGACGAAGCGCGTCACCTCACTGACACTCGTCGTGTAAGCGTTACATCGAAACGAGTAATTTTTTCTGTCTGGCGCGGACTTGGGCGGCACGGCGAAGGAGAGGCAGGGCGCGCATGTCTCACGTATCATTCGTGCGAAAGGAGGGACGACGCCCATGCGTGTGCTGCTGGTGCACCCGAGTCCGCTGATGTACTCCGAGCTCTACCTGAGACTCGAGCCCCTGGGCCTCGAGCGGGTAGCGGCGGCGATCCGCGGGGCGGGCCACGAGGTCCGGCTCCTCGACCTGCAGATCTTCACGCACGCCGACTACTGGCGCGAGCTCCAGACGTTCGCCCCGCAGGCGGTGGGCTTCTCGGTGAACTACCTGGCCAACGTCCCGGAGGTGATCGACCTCGCGAAGGACACCAAGGCGGCGCGGCCCGAGGCGTTCGTGCTCGTGGGAGGCCACAGCGCCTCGTTCGTGGCCGCGGAGTTCCTCGAGCACGCGGAGGGCGCCATCGACTGCATCGTGCGCGGCGAGGGCGAGGTCATCGCCCCGCGGGTGCTCGAGGCCATCGGCGACCCGAAGCTCGACACGCTGCCCGGGGTGGTGACCCGGACCGGCGCGGGCCCGAGCCCGACCCTGCTCGACAACCTGGACCTGTACCTCCCCGCGCGCGATCTGGGACGGAAGCGCCACAAGTACTTCATCGGCGTGCTCGACCCGTGCGCCTCGGTGGAGTTCACCCGCGGCTGCCCGTGGGACTGCTCGTTCTGCAGCGCGTGGACCTTCTACGGGCGCAGCTACCGCAAGGGCTCGCCGGAGGCGGCGGGCGAGGACCTGGCCCGGATCCGCGAGCCCAACGTGTTCATCGTCGACGACGTGGCCTTCATCCACCCCGAGCACGGCGAGGCGATCGCGCGCGAGATCGAGCGCCGGCGCATCCGCAAGCAGTACTACCTCGAGACGCGCTGTGACGTGCTGATCAAGAACCAGGAGATCTTCGCCCACTGGAAGCGGCTCGGGCTCTTCTACATGTTCCTCGGCCTCGAAGCCCTCGACGAGGAGGCGCTCAAGCTCCACCGCAAGCGCGTCACCCCGGGGGAGAACTTCGAGGCGCTGGAGATCGCGCGGGAGCTCGGGCTGGTGGTCGCCGTCAACATCATTGCCGACTG
>DATFAJ010000340.1:0-3510 GCA_035254745.1 Candidatus Methylomirabilota bacterium
GCGATGCGCGCCTCGACGTCGAGCCGCCCGGGGGAGTTGGCGTGCGGCCAGAAGGAGTCGGGGAAGGAGCGCGTGGCCAGCCGCGGCGCCTCCACCGCCTGCTGCGGGGCCATGCCGAAGGCGGTCATGTTCAGCAACACCTGGAGCATGGCCTGCTGCTGCACGTCGCCGCCGGGCGTGCCGAAGGCCATGAAGGCGCGGCCGTCCCGCAGCACCAGCGAGGGCGCCGGGGTGAGGCGCGGCCGCTTGCCCCCCGCCACCTCGCTCGGATGCCCGGGCACGAGCCAGCCCTGGGAGCCCCGCGGCGAGACCACGCAGCCCACGCCGGGGATGACCGGGGAGTCGACCCCGCCCGGGTCGCTCGGGGTGGCCGAGAACGCGTTGCCCTCCGCGTCGATCACCGAGACGTAGGAGGTGTCGAGCGTGCCCGCGTGCGAGGGCGCGCCGATCTTCGACGCGGTCCCGTGGCCGTTGCGGACGGCGGCCTTGCCCTCGGGATCGCCCGGCGGCGGCATCTCGGGCCACGCGCGATCCTCCCGGATCAACCCGCGGCGTAGCTCGGCGTAGGCCTTGGACAGCAGCGCTTCCGCCGGCACCTTCACGAACCGGGGATCGCCGTAGTACGCCTCGCGGTCCGCGAAGGCGAGCTTCATCGCCTCCACCATGAGGTGCAGGCCGCGCGGGCTATTGTGGCCGAGCGCGGGCCAGTCGTAGGACTCGATCAGGTTCAGCATCTGGAGGAAGACCGGCCCCTGGCACCAGAAGCCGCACGACGCCACCTCGTAGTCGTGGAAGGTGGTCTTGAGCGCGGGCGCGACCTCGGCCTGGAACTCGGCGAGGTCCTCCCGGGTGAGGAGGCCGCCCTCGCGCGCGTGGTAGTCTGCGATGCGCTCGGCGATGTCGCCCTTGTAGAACGCGTCGCGGGCGGCGCGGATGGCCCCGGCGCGGCCACGGCTCCGCGCGCGCAGCTCGGCCGCCACCATCTCCTTGATCGTCGCGGCCAGCTCCGACTGCACGAACAGCTGCCCGGCCGCGTGCGGCTTGCCGCCGGGCAGGAAGATCGCGGCCGAGGTCGGGAAGCGCTTGTAGCGCTCCGCGTTGTTGGCCATGATCGAGGCCGAGAACGCCGAGGTCGGGAAGCCGTGCTCCGCGCACTCGAGCGCGGCGGAGACCGCGTCCGTGAACGTGAGCGTGCCCCAGCGCTGGAGCGCCACGCACCACGAGTCGGGCGCGGACGGCACGACCGTCCGCAGCAGGCCGATCGGGATGTCGCCGCCGTGCTGGGTGCGGAAATACTCGGCGCTCGCGCGGCGCGGGTACGGCCCGACCCCCGAGACCTCGTAGGTCTCACCGGTCGAGGCCAGGTGGACCAGGATCGGCGCCACGCCCGCGAAGCTCACCATGTCCGGGTGGACGACCCCCAGCATGAAGCCGGCGGCCACGCCCGCGTCGACGGCGTTGCCGCCCGCGGCCAGCACGCGCGCCGCCGCCTGCGCCGCGAGCGGATGCCCCGCCGCCACCATCCACTGCCGCCCCATCACCTGCGTCATCGGGCCCGAGCCCGCAGGCTGCGCGCTGCGCTGGTATTGCGCGGAATCGAGTGTCATGGGCGGTATGGTAGCATAGCGCCGCCTCCAACAGTGACGCGCACTTACGAGTAGCAGTGGCGGCCTCACGTGGAGTGCCCGGACGGCGGCGGGAGCGAGCGAGGACGGCATGGACAAGTCGAGCTGGGTGATGGCGGAGGTGCTGGCCAGACAGGCCCGCGCGCGAGGCCACCGCACTTTTCTGACGTTCCAGAACCGCCCCGACATCAGCTACGCCGAGGCCGATGAGATCGCCCACCGGATCAGCCGCGGGGTGGCCGCCCTGGGAGCGGGGGCCGGCGACCGGGTGGGCGTGTGGCTTCCCAACGGGCCGGAGATCCTGCACGCCTCGTTCGGCATTTACCGGGTAGGGGCCGTCGCGGTGTTCGTCAATCCGGGCTACCGGGGCATCTTCCTCGAGCACGTGCTGAACAACGCCGGAGCGCGCTGGGTAATCATGGCGGGCGAGTATCTGCCGCGCCTTGCCGAGAGCGAGGCCAACCTGCCCGGCGTGGAGCGGGCGGTGATCGTGGGGCCCGTCCCGCCCGATGCCCCTCGGCCCCGGCGGATCTCGATCCAGTCCTGGGAAGAGCTGGTGTGCCAGCCAGCCGACCCGCTGGGCATTCCCGTGGGCTACCGGGACGTAGGGGCCATGATGTACACGTCCGGCACCACCGGGCCCTCCAAGGGCGTGCTGATGCCCCACGCCCACCTGTACCTCTTCGGCCAGGGCGTGGTGGACAACCTCCGGGTGACGGCCGACGACGTCTACTACATCTGCATGCCGCTGTTCCATGCCAACGCGCTGTGCATGCAGCTCTACGGCACGCTGATCGCGGGAGCCCGGGCGGTGATCGCTCCCCAGTTCAGCGCCAGCCGCTGGCTGGATGAGGTGCGCGCGTGCGGGGCCACCATCACCAACACCCTGGGGGTGATGACGGAGTTCATCCATCGCCAGCCGGCGCGTCCGGAGGACCCGCGTCACCGGCTGCGCCTGATCTGCGCGGTGCCGACGCCGGCGGAGATCGCCACGAGCTTCCGCGAGCGCTTCGGGGTGCCGCTCATCGAGGGTTATGGCATGACGGAGGTGAACATCCCCCTCTACATGCCGCTCGACGTGCCGTACCGCCCGGGAAGCTGCGGCAAGGTCTACGACCGCTACTTCGAGGTCCGGGTGGTGGACCCCGAGACCGACGAGGAGGTGCCGCGGGGCAGCGTGGGCGAGATCGTCGTGCGACCCCGGGAGCCGTTCGGCTTCATGCTCGGGTACAACGCCATGCCCGACCGGACGGTGGAAGCGTGGCGCAACTTCTGGTTCCACACCGGCGACGCCGGGCGCCAAGACCACGACGGCTACTTCTACTTCGTGGACCGCATCAAGGACACCATCCGGCGCCGAGGCGAGAATCTCTCCTCCTATGAGATCGAGCGCGTGCTGATCGAGCACCCCGCGGTGGCGGAGGCCGCCGCGGTCGCGGTCCGCTCGGAGATCGCGGGGGGCGAGGACGAGGTCAAGGCGTGCGTCGTACTCACGCCGGGGCACGCGCTCTCCCCTGCGGCGCTACTGGACTTCTGCCAGACCCGCATGCCCCACTTCGCGGTGCCGCGCTACGTGGAGTTCCTGGCCGCGCTCCCCAAGACGCCCACCGCCAAGGTGCAGAAGGTGACGCTGCGCCAGAGCGGGATCACCGCCGCCACCTGGGATCGCGAGGCCGCCGGCTACCGCTTGCGGCGCTGATCCGCCGCGTCCGTTGCCCTGTGGTAGCATGACCACATGAGTCGCCGCGCGCCCCTGATCGGCGTGAGCACGTCCATCACGGTGGGCACCCACCCCGAGCGCGCGTACGTGAACTCGACCTACCTGCACGCGGTCCAGCAGGCCGGCGGCGTACCGGTGGCGCTGCCTCCCCAGCTCTCCCCCGCG
>DATFAJ010000341.1:0-3776 GCA_035254745.1 Candidatus Methylomirabilota bacterium
GGGCCGCCGCTTCGCTCACGAGGGAGGGAAGCGTGGTGGTGACGAGGTCGTCGAAGCTCTCCGTCCCGGACTTGGTGCTCATGCCGGTCCCCTTCCCGTTTGGCCGAACGTGCAGCGCGCGGGCTTCGCTATGTTCCTTCATGGGAGCAAGCCCTGTGCCCGCGGAGGGCGGTGCGGCAAATCAAGCGCTTACGGGAGACGGCGCGAGGCCGGCGACGGCGAAGATGCTCATGCCGTGAGCATGAGCCTCAATCATGGGCAGGAAGAAGCGACGGACGGCCTCTAGAGCTTGCGCAGCCGGAGCGGGGCCAGGCCCAGCAGCTCGCGACGGCAGCGCGTCCACAGCGCCTCCAGCGCCGCGTGGAGCGTGGGCGCCGACGGGCTCAGGAGGCGCGCGAGCACGCCACCCCGGCCGAGCGTTGTGACCCCGACGCGACATCCGGGCGCGGCGCCCGCGACGTCGTCCTGGAGCGCGCGGGCGAGCGCATCCCACTCGCGCCGGTCCGGGCGGATGGCGGCCACGGTCGCCACGTAGCCGAAGCCCTCGGTGCCGCCGAGCCCGTCCTGCGGCGGCCGGCCCAGGACGGAGCGCTCACGCAGGAGGGGCCCGTCCGGATCGCGCACCAGCAGGCCGCTGTCGAGGCGATCGAATCCCCACGCCTCACCCCGCGCGCAGCGCCCGGTCGCCCAGGCGTCCAGGTAGAGCAGCGTGGCGTCCGGCGCCATCGAGATCTCGGTGGCCTGACACAGGCGCGCGCCGGGGGACGGGATCAGATGGTCCGGGTGCCACTCGAGCGAGGCTCCGCCGCCGATCTCGATGGCGACGCGCTGCACCGCGGGTGGGCCGGGGCTCCGGTAGACGCGCGTGGCCGAGGGCGTGGCGCAGCACACGCGGCAGCCCGGACCGACCGCGATCTCGGTGTCCAGGCGGTCGCCGGCCAGGAGCCCGCCGGTGGGGTTCAGCAGCACGAGCGTGGCGACGCCGTCACCGTCGAGGTCCATCGGCTCCAGCACCTGCAGCGGCAGCGTGAAGCGGCGCGCGACGAGCACGGTGCGGCCACCGCGCGCCTCGAAGGCGACCGCGAGACGGCCGTCCCGTCCGGTGCGGCCCGGGGCCGCCCCGCCCTCAGGGCGTGAAGAGGAGGTCGCGGCGGATCCAGGAGACGATCGCGTCGGCGCCGTCGCCCTCCCGGAGATTGGTGAAGACAAAGGGTCTCTCTCCCCGCATGCGCTTGGCGTCGCGCTCCATGACGCCGAGATCGGCGCCCACGTAGGGGGCCAGGTCGATCTTGTTGATCACGAGCAGGTCGGAGCGCATGATGCCGGGCCCGCCCTTGCGCGGGATCTTGTCGCCCTCCGCCACGTCGATGACGTAGATCGTGGCGTCGACCAGCTCCGGGCTGAAGGTCGCCGAGAGGTTGTCACCGCCGCTCTCCACGAAGAGCAGCTCGAGCCCCGGGAACCGGCCCAGCAGCTCGTGCACCGCCTCCAGGTTCACGGAGGCGTCCTCGCGGATCGCGGTGTGCGGGCAGCCTCCGGTCTCCACCCCCACCACCCGCTCGGCGGGCAGCGCTCCGCGCCGGACGAGGAACTGCGCGTCCTCCTGCGTGTAGATGTCGTTGGTGATCACCGCCATGTCGAAGTGGTCGCGCAGGCGGCGGGCCAGGGTCTCCACCAGGGCGGTCTTGCCCGAGCCGACCGGCCCGCCGATGCCGATCTTGAGCGGCCGGGGCACCGCGCCGGCGCCGCTCACGAGCGGAAGAGCCGCGCGTCCATGCGCTCGTGGAGCATGCCCTGGATGTCCTGGCCGGGGGTGAAGCTCCAGAGATCGCCCGGGGCCCGCTCCGCCGCCTCCCGGGCCACCCGCTCGATCACCGGGTGCAGGCTCCACAGCACTCCCTGTCCCTCGAGCTGGCCGATCGGCAGGAGGCGGAGGGCCGCGCCCACCAGCAGCGCGGTGGTCGAGTAGAGAAACGCGGTCGCGGTCGCGACCGCCTCCCAGCCGAGGCTCCCCGCGGTCATGCCGAACGCGACCGCGTGATGGCCCGGCGCGCGGCGGGCGTCGACCGCCTCGAGATAGGCGGCGAGCCGGGCGTCGCCGGTCAGCGCGGCGGCCACCCGCAGGGTCTGGCGTCCCATCTGCCGGCTGCCCTCGCGAAACTCCCGCACCACCTTCATGGCCTCGAGCTCGTCGTCCAGCCGATGGCAGGCCGCGATGTCGCCGCGCCCGAGCGCGCGCAGCGCCCCCGTGGCCGCGGTGGCGTCGCACGGGCCGGCCGCGCCCTCGAGCTGCGTGAGCAGGAAGCGCTCGAGCCCGTGCCGGTCCCGCACCAGGCCGGCCTGGCAGTAGCGCTCGAGCCCGAAGGAGTGGGCGTAGCCCCCGGTGGGCAGCGCGCTGTCCGCGAAGTGCAGCAGCGAGACCAGCCGCGGGTCACTCATGCCCGACGCCGCCCAGCGGGGTGTACACAGTCCGGCGCCGCTCCCATCGCGCGCCGAGCCGCGCCACGAGCTGCGTCATGGCCGGCTCGTCCGGCACCACGAGCGCGTCGCCCTCGATGGCGAGCGTGACGTGCCGGTTGCCCACGTCGAAGGCGATGCGCAGGGCGTCCTCGCGGCTGCGCGGGAAGATCGCGAGCACCGGCTCCGGCCGTCCCTCCACCGCGAGGTACCAGTCGTCCTCAACCGCCACGATCTCCCCCGGCTCGAGCACGCTGCCGGTGGGCAGGGCCAGCGCGACCTCGCGGCCCCCGGTGGTGGTGACGCGCTTGCGGGTCCAGCGGCGCTCCTCCCAGGTCAGGCACAGCGTGTCGCGCGCCTTCCCGGCCAGCGCGGCGGCCTCGACCCCGCGCGGCGGGTTCGTGATCACGACCATCGGGCTAGAAGAGGAAATAACGCTGGGCCATCGGGAGCACGCGGGCCGGCTCGCAGGTGAGGAGCTGACCGTCGGCGCGCACCTCGTACGTCTCGGGATCCACTTCCATGCGCGGGCAGTAGCCGTTGTGGACCATCGCCGACTTGGCGAGGCCCCGGCAGCCGCGAACGGCCCCGGTCATCTTCCGCAGGCCGAGGCGCGCCGGGACCCCGTCCTCGACCGCGGCCCGCGACAGGAAGGTCATCGAGGTCGAGTGCACCGCGGCGCCGAACGAGGCGAACATCGGCCGGTACCGCACCGGCTGCGGGGTGGGGATCGAGGCGTTGGGGTCGCCCATCGCGGCCACCGCGATCAGGCCGCCCTTGAGCACCATCTCGGGCTTGACCCCGAAGAAGGCGGGCTTCCACAGCACCAGGTCGGCGAGCTTGCCCGCCTCGATCGACCCCACCTCGTGCGAGATGCCGTGGGCGATCGCGGGGTTGATCGTGTACTTGGCGACGTAGCGCTTGGCGCGGGCGTTGTCGTGGCGGCCGTCGCCCGGCAGCGGGCCCCGCTGGACCTTCATCTTGTGCGCGGTCTGCCAGGTGCGCGCGATGACCTCCGCGATGCGGCCCATCGCCTGCGAGTCCGACGAGAGCATGCTGATCGCGCCCAGGTCGTGCAGCACGTCCTCCGCCGCGATGGTCTCGGCCCGGATGCGGGACTCCGCGAAGGCCAGGTCCTCCGGGATCTTGGCGTTCAGGTGATGGCAGACCATCAGCATGTCGAGATGCTCGTCCATGGTGTTGACCGTGAACGGCATCGTCGGGTTCGTGGAGGACGGCAGGCAGTTGGCCTCGCCGACCACCCGGATGATGTCGGGGGCGTGCCCGCCGCCCGCGCCCTCGGTGTGGTAGGTGTGGAT
>DATFAJ010000342.1:0-5381 GCA_035254745.1 Candidatus Methylomirabilota bacterium
GCCCGGAAGATCCGCGTGGGGTCCTCCACGAAGGCGAGCGGGCGGAGCGCCCGCAGCCGCCCAGCCCGGACGTCGCGCTGCCCGCCGAGAGGATCGAGGAGGTGCCCGAACCGATCCGGACCGAGCGCCACCGCCATCGCGTTCACCGAGAAGTCGCGGCGGCGCAGGTCCTCGATCAGCCCGGCCGGCTCCACGTCGGGCAGCGCGCCCGCTCCCGCGTAGCGCTCGCGCCGCGCGGAGGCCACGTCCACGCGCCCGAGCGGGGCCCCGTCGACGCCGGCGCCGGCCGGGGCGCGGCCCCCCTCGATCGACGCGGTGCCGAACCCGCCGTGCACCAGCACCGTCCCGCCGATCTCCTCGCCGAGCCGCCGCGCGAGGGCGACCCCGTCACCCTCCACGACCAGGTCCACGTCCGGCGCCTCCCGGCCCAGCAGCAGGTCGCGGACGAGGCCGCCCACCGCGTACACCGGCGCGCCGAGGCCCTCGCCGATCTTGCCCGCCGAGCGCAGGAGCCAGAGCCGCGCCTCGGCGTGCCGGTCGCCGGCCCGCTCGAGCCGCCCCTGCACCGAGGACTCGGCGTGCACCAGCGCCACCGTCTCGCCATCCACCGCGGCGACGATCCGGCCCCCGCGGCGTAGCAGCACGAGCGAGGCGCCCGCCAGCAGCTGCCGGCGCGCCTCGACCTCGGTGGCGCCCGCGGACAGCACCGGCAGGTCGCGCCACGCGATCTCGCGGACCGCGCGCCGGCCGAGCCCCCAGTCGACCGCGCGCGTGAGCTCCGTCGCCCGCACCGCCTGCCGGGGTCCGGTGACGACGATCCCGGCCCCGGCGGCGCGGGCGCGATCGAGGGCGCGGACGATGGGCGCCCCTCCGGGGCACGCCGCCACGCGGGCACCGGCCAGCGCGGCCGCCCCGGGCTCCACCTGCGGATACACCTGGCCGGGCCGCGCCATCTCAGCCGGCCGCGCGCCGCGCGCTCAAGCGCCCCGCGCGGGGGTGGAACTTGCGGTACATGTCGTGGACCACGCTCGACGGCAGGTGGGTGTAGATCTGGGTGGTCGAGATGTCGACGTGGCCCAGCATGGCCTGCACCGAGCGCAGGTCCGCGCCCCGCTCGAGGAGATGGCTCGCGAAGGAGTGGCGCAGCGTGTGCGGCGAGACCGCGGATCGGAGTCCGGCCCGCCGCGCCGCGCGCCGGATCAAGCTCCAGAGCGACTGGCGCGACAGGCCGCCGCCCGATCGGTTGAGGAAGAGCGGCGCCGCGTCGCGCCGCACGAGACGTGGGCGCACGGTGCCGAGATAGCGCCGCACCCAGTCGAGGGCCTGCGCCCCGGCGGGCACGAGCCGCTGGCGGCTGCCCTTCCCGGTGACGATCACGTAGCCGGCCGCGAAGTTGACGTCCTCGACCCGGAGCCCGAGTGCCTCCGAGGCCCGGAGCCCGCACGCGTAGAGCAGCTCGAGCAGGGCGCGGTCGCGCAGACCGTCGGGCCGGGTGGTGTCGGGCGCTTCGACCAGCGCGGCGGCGTCGGGCATCGAGAGCGTCCGCGGCAGCCGGCGCGCGGGCCGCGGACTGTCGAGGTGCTCGGTGGGGTCGCGCGTGATGCGGCGCTCGTCGAGCAGGAAGCGATACAGCCCGCGCACCGCGGAGAGGTGGCGGGCCACGCTCCGGCTCCCGAGCCCGCCCCGCCGCAGCGTGCCCAGGTAGCGCGAGAGGTCGGTCACGCTCACCGCTTCGAGCCCGCGCCGCTCGCGGGTCAGGAAGCGCTCGAAGCCGGCGAGGTCGCGTCGGTACGCGAGCAGGGTGTTCCGGGCCGCCCCGCGCTCCACCTGCAGGCTCGAGAGGTAGTCGGCGATCGGCGACGCGGCGGAGCGGGACGTGGAGGCGACCTGGGCCGGCGCGGACACCGCTCCCACCACCGTGCGGTCCGCGCGCGCGCCCGGTCGGGACGTCACGCGGTCACATCCGGAGGGGGAGCCGAAAAAAACGACGGCCCCGGTGTCGGCCGATTCGTCCTGCGCGGGCCATCACCGAGGCGTCCCCTGCGAACTCCAGGAGCATGAGGGAGTCTATCATCGGCCCCCGGCGGGTGGCAAGGTGCCGGGACGGCGGCGCAGCATGCCGAGCAGCCCGCGGATCTCGGACGACCCGAGCACGGCCGCGCCCGCCGCGTAGACCGCCATGCCGCCGACCAGCGCCATCACCGTCCAGGCGAGCCCCCGGTGCGTCGGGGCGGGCACGCCCGGCACGAGCCCGCTCATCCACGCGCACCACAGCGCGAGCAGCGCGGAGGCTCCGAGCGTGCGGGCGAGCGACCGCCAGAGATCGGGGCCGCGCGGCCCGTCGAGGCGGCGGCGCAGCAGCCAGCAGAGCCCGAGCAGGTTGACGTAGGAGGACAGCGACGAGGCGAGGGCGAGGCCGGTGTGCCGCAGCGGCCACATCAGGAGGAGCGCCAGCACCACGTTCACCGCCACCGAGACGAACCCCACGAGCACCGGCGTGCGCGTGTCGCCGAGCGCGTAGAACGTCTGCGCCGCGATCCGCGTGCCCGAGAACGCGGGCAGCCCCACCGCGTAGCCGGTCAGCGCCTGCGCGGTGAGCACCGCGTCGGCGGCGCTGAACTCGCCGCGCTGGAAGAGCACCCGCACGATCGGCCCCCCCAGGAGCACGAGCCCCACCGCGGCGGGCACCGCGACGAAGGCGGCCATGCGCAGCGCGAACTCGAGGGTCGCCCGGAGCCCCGCGAGCTCGCCGCGGGCCGCCTGGGCCGACATGCTGGGCAGCGCCGCGGTGGCCAGCGCGATGCCGAAGATGCCGAGCGGGAACTCCATCACGCGGTCGGCGTAGTAGAGGTAGGAGACGGTGCCCGCCGGCAGCAGCGAGGCGAGCAGGGTGTTGACCACCACCGTGATCTGCACCGCCGCGAGCGCGAACACCGCGGGCCAGAGCCGGTGGGCGATGCGGGCCACCGCGGGATGTCGCCACTCGGCCGACGGGAGGAGCGGCACCCCGAGGCGGCGCAGCTCCGGGAGCTGGACCAGGAGCTGCCCGACGCCGCCCACCAGCACGCCCACCGCCAGGGCCATCACCGGCGGCTCGATGCGGTGGGCGAGCCCGAGGACGCCCACGATCATGGCCACGTTGACGACCGCCGGGCCGAGCGCGGCGGTGAAGAAGCGGTGATGCGCGTTGAGCGCCCCCATCGCGAGCGCGGCGAGCCCCACCAGCAGCAGGTACGGGAACATCACCCGGGTCAGTGACACCGCGAGGTCGAACAGCGCGGCGTCGGCGCGCCAGCCCGGCGCCATGAGGGCGACGACCTGCTGCGAGAGGAGCATGCCCAGCGCCGAGACCAGGCAGAGCACCACGATGGCGGCGCCGGTGGCGGCGCGCGCGAGGCGGCCGAACGCCTCGGGCCCGCCGCGGGTCAGGGTCTCGGTGAACACCGGGATCACCGCGGTGGACAGCGCGCCCTCCCCGAGCAGCCGCCGCAGCAGGTTCGGGATGCGGAAGGCGACCAAGAACGCGTCGGTGACCGGCCCCGCGCCGAAGGCCTGGGCGACCACCATGTCCCGCACGTAGCCGAGCACGCGGCTCGCGAGGGTGGCCAGGCCGATCGCGCCCACCGCGCTGACCATCCCGCGCTGGACGTGCTCGTGGCTCCCGGAGGCGTCGCTCAACGGCGGGACATCGTCCTTGACACCCGGAGGCCCGGACGGTAGGCTCGTGTGTCGCTCACTCCTGAAAGGAGATACACCGTGGCCAACACCCGCTCCGCGAGGAAGCGGATCAAGCAGAACGAGAAGCGCCGGCTGCGCAACCGCGCGGTCCGGAGCGCGGTGCGCTCGAGCGTCAAGGGCGCCCGCGAGGCCCTCGTGGCCAAGGGTCCCGAGTCCGCCACCGCGGTGCGCGACGCCATCCGCGCGATCGACCGCGCGGTGACCCAGGGGGTCATCCACCGCAACACCGCCGCCCGCCGCAAGTCCGCGCTCGCCCGCAAGCTCAACGTGGGGGCTTGACCGGCCGCGGCGCGCGCCGCTCGCCGAGCTCGCGGAGCGCGCCGATCGCGGCGTCGCGGACGATCTCCCCGCCCCGCTCCCCGTAGAGGCTGCCGCACGAGACGTAGCTCGGCGTCCGGAAGTGCTGGGCGGCGATGAAGTACCCCTGGTAGCCGTTGGCCACTCCCGCCACGAAGGTCCGCGTGAAGCGCGCTCTTCCCGCCGCCTTGATGTCGAGCCCGAGCTGGGTGTCGAGCTCGCCCGGGATGGTCACCCAGGCGCTGCGCCCCACGCTCACCACCGCGATCTCCGCCGCGGCGGGCAGGGCCGAGTGGAGCCCGAGGCGCGTCCCCCGCGGGATCCACCGCCCCAGGCAGTTGCGGAGCTCCAGCGCGGGCGCGGGCAGCGCGGCGGTCTCGGCCCCGGTCATCACGCGCTGATCGGGGTCGGGGGCGACGCGGGGCCAGAGCGCCAGCACCGCGGCCGACAGGAGCTTGCCGGTCGCCGCGACCCCGTCCCAGCCGTGCTGGCGCGGGCTGACGTCTCCCACCGCGCCGTTGACGTACAGGGTGGGCGCGCCGAGCTGCTCCTCGATCCGCGCGGTCGCGTCCCCCATCACGTCGCCCGAGAGCTGGGAGTTGCTCCGGCCGAGCATGGTGCCGTGGATGGCGTAGTTCCAGACCGCCGCGATGGGCCGGTTGTCGGTGCCCATGACCTTGAGCACGCCGAGCTCGGGGTCGAGTGGGCCGTGGACGCGGCTGTCCGTGATGCCGGCGACCTCGCCCGAGCCGGTTCCCACCGTGGCCGGGCGCTTGCGCCGCTCCGCCTGCCGGGCCGCCTCCTCCATCGCCGAGAAGATGCGGCCCCGCACCCGCGGCGACTCGCGGTCGAGGGCGAGGAGCCCGAAGAGATCGGATCGCGCGTAGGCCCCCGGACCGGAGTGGGTGTGCGACGCCGCCGCGATCACCGCCCCGTAGCGCAGGCCGAGCTGGTCGAGCCGCGATCGCAGATCGGCGAGCAGCGTGGGGTCCATGCCGACCAGGTCAAGCGCGAGCCACAGCACCCGCACGCCGCCCGCCTCGAGGACGAGCGCGCGGACCTTGATCGGATCGTGCACGCCGGTGGCAGGCCGGAACCAGAACGTGTCGGGGTACCGACCGATCAGATCCGGCATCCAGGCGCGGCGCGGGAAGCCGCCGTAGCCCCCCAGCGGGGTGTCCTCGGGCAGGCTCACGACCACGCTCATCGCGCCCGCGAGCACGCGCGCGGGCGGGGCCGCGGGCGCCGGCTCGGCGGCCGAGACCAGGAGCAGCGCGGCGACCGCGAGCGCGCGCCGCGCTCGCGCCATCAGACCGCGCACAGATCCGCGACCAGCAGCGAGAGCT
>DATFAJ010000343.1:0-12028 GCA_035254745.1 Candidatus Methylomirabilota bacterium
GCCGACCTGGGCGCGGCCGCCGCGAGCGCCTTCGTCAAGCGCGTCCGGGACGAGGTCAAGCGGGGCCGGATCAGCTCCAGCCAGGACGTGCGCGGGGCCCTCCATCGCTTCCTCACCGAATCGCTCGCCGGCGCGGCGGCGGCGCTGCGCCTCGACGCGCATCCGACGGTGATCCTGATGCTGGGCGTCAACGGAGCCGGCAAGACCACGAGCACCGCGAAGCTGGCCGCGTCTCTCAAGGCGGACGGCAAGCACGTGCTGATGGCGGCGGCGGATACGTTCCGGGCCGCCGCCATCGAGCAGCTGCAGGAGTGGGGCCGCCGCATCGACGTCGAGGTGATCCACCAGGCCGCGGGGGCTGATCCCGCCGCGGTGGTCTTCGACGCGGTGAAGGCGGCGTCCTCGCGCGGCTCGGACGTGCTGCTGGTGGATACCGCCGGGCGCCTGCACACCAAGTCCAACCTGATGGACGAGCTCGCCAAGCTGAAGCGGGTCCTCGGGCGCCAGCTTCCGGGCGCGCCGCACGAGTCCCTGATGGTGATCGAGGCGCCGACCGGCCAGAACGGGCTGCAGCAGGCGCGGATGTTCCACGAGGCGGTGGGGCTCACCGGGCTCGTGCTCACCAAGCTCGACGGCACCGCCAAGGGCGGCATCGCGCTGCGCATCTACCAGGAGCTCGGGCTCCCCATCAAGCTGGTCGGCGTGGGGGAGCAGATCGAGGATCTCCAGCCCTTCGAGCCGGGGACCTTCGTGGACGCCCTGCTCGGGGAGCAGCCGGAGACCACGCCGGCGGGGTAGAATGCCTGCCGGGGCGCTACGAGCCCCGGCGAACCCATGGACGACACCCGGTGGATGGCCCGCGCGCTGGCTCTGGCCGCTCGCGGCCGTGGGCTCACGTCCCCCAATCCGATGGTCGGAGCGCTGGTGGTGCAGGACGGCGCGGTGGTCGCCGAGCGCTTCCACGAGCGGGCAGGGGGCGCCCACGCGGAAGCGGCCGCGCTCGAGGACGCCGGGCCGCGGGCGCGCGGGGCCACCCTGTACGTCACGCTCGAGCCGTGCAACCACGTGGGCCGGACGCCGCCCTGCGTGGACGCCATTCTCCGCGCCGGTGTACGCCGGGTGGTGGCCGCCACCCGCGATCCGAATCCGCGCGTGACCGGCGGCGGCGCCGCGGCGCTGACCGCGGCCGGGATCGAGGTCGACCTGGGCTGCCTCGAGGGCCAGGCCCGCGAGCTCAACCACGCGTTCTTCACCGCGACCGCGCAGCAGCGCCCGCACGTGACCGCGAAGTGGGCCATGACCCTCGACGGCAAGATCGCGGCCCACGATCGGCGGTCGCGGTGGATCACCGGGGAGGCGGCGCGCCGCGAAGCGCATCGGCTGCGGAGCGAGAGCGACGCCATCGTCACCGGCATCGGCACCGTGCTGGCCGACGACCCCGCTCTCACCGTCCGCCTCGCGCAGCCGTGGCCGCGTGAGCCGTATCGCGTGGTGGTGGACGGCCGCGCGCGGCTGCCGCTCGAGGCCGCGCTGCTGCGGACCGGCACCCGGGCCCGCGTCCTGGTCGCGGTGGGCGAGGACGCGCCGGCCGCGCGGGTGGCCGCGCTCGCCTCGAGCGGCGTGACCGTGCTGCAGTGCAAGTCGCGGGACGGGCGGGTGGACGTGGCCGACGTGTGCGCGCGCCTGTTCGCCCTCGACGTCACCGCGCTGCTGCTCGAGGCCGGCGGCGAGCTCACCGGCTCCTTCGTCCAGGCCGGTCTGGTGGACCGGGTCGCGGTGTTCGTCGCCCCGAAGCTCGTGGGCGGGGCCACCGCGCCGACCCCCGTGGCGGGCTCGGGCCTCCTCCTGGGAGACGCGGTGCGCCTGGAAGGGCTGACCGCGCGACCGCTGGGCGACGACTGGCTGCTGGAGGGGCGCGTCGCGCGCTGACATGTTCACGGGCCTGGTGGAGGAGGTCGGGCGCGTGCTCGAGCGCGTGGAATCGCGCCTCGTGCTCGCCGCCGACCGCGTCCTCCAGGACAGCGGGGTCGGCGCGAGCGTCGCGGTCAACGGGGTGTGCCTGACGGTGGTCGAGGTGGGAGCCGGGCGGCTCCGCTTCGACGTGGGGCCCGAGACCCTGGCCCGAACCGCGCTGGGCGACCTGGCGGTGGGCGACCCGGTCAACCTCGAGCGTCCCATGCGGCTCGGGGGCATGGTGGGCGGCCACCTGGTCCAGGGGCACGTGGACGGGGTGGGGACCGTGGCCGCGCTGACCCGCCAGGCAGAGACCGCCCGGCTCACGATAGAATGGCCCGGCGAGGCGCTGGCCCCGCTGCTGATCCCCCAGGGATCGGTGGCGGTGGACGGGGTGAGCCTCACGGTGGCGCGGCTCAACGAGCGGGACTTCGAGATCATGGTGATCCCGCACACGCTGTCCGCGACGACCCTGGGGGGCCTGACTCCGGGCAAGCGCGTGAACCTCGAGATGGATATGATCGGCAAGTACGTGCAGCGGATCTTGCAGCTGCGGCAGCCGCCGGCCCCAGCGAGGGGGCCGGACGGGAGAGAGGGGACCCGGTGAGCGATTCGGAGTTCGTCCCGATCGAGGAAGGCATCGAGGAGGTCCGCGCCGGCCGCATGCTCATCGTGGTCGACGACGAGGACCGTGAGAACGAGGGCGATCTGCTCATGGCCGCCGAGAAGGCCACCCCGGAGGCGGTCAACTTCATGGCCAGGTTCGGCCGGGGGCTCATCTGCATGCCCATGATGGGCGAGCGCCTCGACGAGCTGCAGATCTCCATGATGGTGTCGGACAACACCGCGCCGCTCGGCACCGCCTTCACGGTGAGCGTGGACGCCCGCCGGGGCGTGACCACCGGGACCTCCGCCTACGATCGCGCGGTCACCATCCGCACGCTGGTGGATCCGGCGACGCGGCCGGAGGACCTCACGCGGCCCGGGCACATCTTCCCGCTGCGCGCGATGCCGGGCGGGGTGCTGCGCCGCGCCGGCCACACCGAGGCCGCGATTGACCTGGCCCGCCTGGCCGGCTTCGCGCCCGCCGGGGTGATCTGCGAGGTGCTCGACGAGGAAGGCGGCATGGCGCGCCTGCCCGAGCTCATGGCGCTCGCCCGCGAGTTCCGGCTCAAGGCCATCACGATCAAGGCCCTGATCGAGTACCGCATCCACAAGGAGAAGCTGGTCCGCCGCGCCGCCACCACCCGCATGCCCACCGAGCACGGGGAGTTCCAGGTCATCGCCTACGAGACCACGGTGGACGAGCGCCAGCCGCTGGCCCTCGTGCTGGGCGACGTCAAGACCGACGACCCGGTGCTGGTGCGCGTGCACTCCGAGTGCCTGACCGGGGACGTCTTCGGCTCGCACCGCTGCGACTGCGGGCCCCAGCTCCACAAGGCGCTCGCGATCATCCAGCACGAGGGGCGCGGCATCCTGGTCTACATGCGGCAGGAGGGCCGGGGCATCGGCCTGCTGAACAAGCTCAAGGCCTACGAGCTGCAGGACCAGGGCAAGGACACCGTCGAGGCCAACCACGCGCTGGGCTTCCGGGCCGACCTGCGCCACTACGGCATCGGGGCGCAGATCCTGGTCGACCTCGGGGTCAAGAACCTGAAGATCCTGACCAACAACCCGAAGAAGATCGTCGGCATCGAGGGCTACGGGCTCAAGGTCGTCGAGCGCCTGCCGCTCGAGGTGCCGGCCACCGACGCGAACCGGAGCTACCTGCGCACCAAGCGCGAGAAGCTCGGGCACCTCTTCTCGTCCTTCCCGGACTAGGCGATGGCCGGCATCGCTCCGAAGCGCTCCGTCGCCCCCGCCGCCCGCGGGCAGCGCTTCGCGGTGGTCGTCGCCCGGTTCAACGAGGCCATCTCCAAGAAGCTGCTCGACGGCGCCCTCGCCGCGCTCGCCACTCACGAGGTGATCGGAGACCTCGTGGAGGTGCACTGGGTGCCCGGCTCCTTCGAGCTGGGCCAGGCCGCGATGACGCTGGCCCGCAGCCGGCGCTTCGCGGGCATCGTGTGCGTGGGCGTGGTCATCAAGGGCGCGACCCCGCACTTCGACTACGTCTGCAGCGTGGCGGCCCACGGCATCGCCCGCGCCGGCCTCGACACCGGGGTACCGGTCACCTTCGGGGTGATCACCGCGCTCACGGAGGAACAGGCGTGGGAGCGCGCGGGCGGGGCGGTGGGCAACCGCGGCGAGGAGGCCGCGCTGGCCGCGCTCGAGATGGCGGGGTGGCTGCGCGAGCGCGGTCGGCGCCGCGGGAAGCGCTGATGGGACGCCGCCGGAAGGCGCGCGAGCTCGCGCTCCAGCTCCTCTACCAGCTCGACGTGCAGGGCGAGGAGGATCCACAGCCGCATCTCGACGACTTCTGGCGGCGGCACCCGGTCGATCCGGACGCGCGCGAGTTCGCGGAGGCGCTCGTGCGCGGCACCAAGATGCACGAGGCCGAGATCGACGAGCTGATCGTCCGCTACGCGGAGAACTGGGAGCTCGAGCGGATGGCGGTCGTCGACCGCAACATCCTCCGCCAGGGCATCTTCGAGCTGCGCTGGGGCACCGGGGTCCCTCCCAAGGTGGCGATCAACGAGGCCCTCGAGGTGGCGAAGAAGTTCAGCACCCACGAGTCGAGCCGCTTCATCAACGGGATCCTCGATCGCATCCACAAAGAGCAGGCTCCGGCTCCCTGAGCGGAGACCGCCATCCGCTACGCCGTCATCTCCGACGTCCACGGAAACCTCGAGGCGCTCACCGCGGTGCTGGCCGACGCGGCCTCCGAGGGCGCGCTCGGGCTGCTGTGCCTGGGAGACCTCGTCGGCTACGGCGCCGACCCGGTGGCGTGCGTGGAGCGCGTGGGCGAGCGGGCGAGCGCCATGGTGGCCGGCAACCACGAGCACGCCGCTCTGGGCCTGCTCGATCTGGCGTGGTTCAACCCCTGGGCGCGCGCGGCCGCCCGCTGGACCGCCGACCAGATCGACCAGGGGCACCGCGACTACCTGACCGCCCTGCCGCTCGTCCGCACCGTCGAGGACGCCACCCTGGTGCACGCGAGCCCGCGCAATCCCGAGGAGTGGGACTACCTCGTCTCGGCGGAGGACGGGCTGCAGGTCTTCGGCGACTTCTCCACGCGCCTCTGCTTCGTCGGCCACTCGCACCTGCCCGGGGTGTGGTCGGTGGGCAGCGGCGGCCCGGACCACGCCGGCCGGCTCGACGCGCCCACCGCGCAGGTGCGTCTCGACGACGGTCGGCGCTACGTGGTCAACGTGGGCAGCGTGGGCCAGCCGCGGGACCGGGACCCGCGCGCCTGCTACGCGATCTGGGACCGCGACGCCCGCACCGTGACGATCCGCCGGGTCCCGTACGACCTCGCGGCCGCGGCCCGGAAGATCCTCGCCGCGGGGCTGCCGCGGGCCCTGGCCGATCGGCTCGCCAGTGGAGCGTGAGCCGGAGCCCAACCCGCGGGCGCGCGCCGCGTCCCTCGTCGTCCTCGTGCTCTCCGGAGTGCTGGGGGCGCTGGCGTTCCCCAAGACCGACTGGTCGCTGCTCGCCTGGGGATGGCTCGTCCCGGCGCTGGTCTCGGGGGCGACGCGCGCGCCCCGCGCCGCTCTCCTGGACGGCTGGCTCGCCGGCACCGTCTTCTACGTGGTGCTCCTGCGCTGGCTCGATCACACCTTCCTCCACTACAGCGCGATCCCGTGGCCGGTCACGTGGCTGCCGATCGTGGCCCTCGCCGCCTATTGCGGCCTGTACCTGGGAGCGGTGGCGGGAGTGACCGCGTGGCTCGCCCCCCGTCTCGGCGCCGGGCGCGCGCTCGTCTTCGTACCCGCGCTCTGGGTGGTGGGGGAGTGGCTGCGCGGGCACCTCATGGGCGGCTTCCCGTGGGGACTGCTCGGCTATTCCCAGCACGCGCAGCTGCCGGTGATCCAGATCGCGGAGCTGGGCGGAGTCTACGCGGTGTCGCTCGTGATCGCGGCGGTGAACGCGGCGCTGGCCGCGCTGCTCGCGCTCGGGCCGCGCCGGGCCTGGCCGGGCGCGGTGGCCGCGGCGCTGCTCCTCGTCGGCACGCTCGGCTTCGGAGCGCGCGCGCTCGGTACCATGAGCGGGGCCGGGGCGGGATCGGTCGACGTCGCGGTGATTCAGCCGTCGATCGAGCAGACGCTCAAGTGGGATCCCGCGCGCCACGCCCAGATCCTCGACATCTACGAGCGGCTCACCCGCGAGGCCGCCCTGACCCGGCCGGCGGTGGTGCTGTGGCCGGAGACCGCGACGACGATCTTCCTCCGCGGCGACCCCGAGCTGCTCGATCGCCTGCGCCGGCTGTCCGCGGACATCGCCACCCCCATCCTGGTGGGCTCGATCGACCGACGGGACGGGCCCCGGGGACAGTTCCTGAACAGCGCATTTTTCCTGACCGGACAAGGGATTAGGGCCAAGTATGATAAGATCCACTTGGTTCCGTTCGGGGAGTACGTTCCGCTCGCGGGTCTGCTCGGCTTCGTCAAGGGCTGGGCGGAGTTCATCTCGGAATTCGGGGAAGGGGACACCCAGACCGTCTTTCCGCTGCCGGGCGCGCCGTTCGGGACCGTGATCTGCTACGAGGTCATCTTCCCCGAGCTGTTTCGGGGCTTCGTGATCGGCGGAGCGAGCTTCATGGCCAACATCACCAACGACGCGTGGTTCGGCGAGACGAGCGGCCCCTGGCAGCACCTGGGGACGCTGCCCCTGCGCGCGGTCGAGCAGCGGGTGGCGATCGCGCGCGCGGCCAACACCGGCGTCTCCGCCTTCGTCGATCCCGCCGGGCGGATCGCGCCCACGCTGCCCCTGCTGGCGCGCGGCGTGCTCCATAACCGGATCCCCTTGAGGGGTTCCCTCACGCTCTACGCGCGCCTCGGCGACTGGCTCGTCTATGCCTGTGCCGTCCTCGCGCTCGCGGGAGCCGGCATTGCCTTCTTCCGGAGGTCACCCGCGACGTGCTAGGCGAGCTGAAGCGCGACGTGGCGGAGCTGGACAAGCGTCTGGACGACCTCCGGGGGCATCTTTGACCTGCCGGCCAAGGAGACCCGCCTCGGACTGATCGACGCCGAGATGTCCGCCCCGTCGTTCTGGGAGGACAGCCGCAAGGCCCAGACCCTCGTGCAGGAGCGGGCCGAGCTGGCCCGTATCGTCGGCACCTTCAAGGAGCTCGCGGGCCGCGCCGAGGAGAACCGACTCCTCTGGGAGATGGCCACCGAGGCCGGCGACGAGAGCATGACCGCCGAGATCCAGGAGGGCCTGAAGCGCCTGGGCGAGGATCTCGAGGCCTTCGAGCTCAAGGTGATCCTGTCCCGGCCGCAGGACCGCAAGAACGCGATCCTCTCCATCCACCCGGGGGCGGGCGGCACCGAGTCGCAGGACTGGGCCCAAATGCTCATGCGCATGTACCTGCGGTGGGCGGAGCGGGCCGGCTTCAAGGCCGAGGTGGTCGACCTGCTCGCGGGCGAGGAAGCGGGGATCAAGTCGGTGACCATCGAGATGACCGGGGAGTACGCGTACGGCCATCTCAAGGGTGAGACCGGGGTGCACCGCCTGATCCGCATCTCTCCGTTCGACGCTTCGCGGCGGCGGCACACCTCGTTCGCCTCGGTCGCGGTGATCCCCGAGGTCGAGGACGTCGAGGTCGTCGTCCGGGACGAGGACCTCCGGGTCGACGTGTACCGCTCCTCGGGACCGGGCGGGCAGGGGGTCAACACCGCGGACTCCGCGGTGCGCATCACCCATCTGCCGAGCGGGATCGTGGTGGCCTGCCAGAACGAGCGCTCGCAGCTGCGCAACCGGGACACCGCGATGCGCATCCTCAAGTCGCGCCTCTTCCAGATCTACGAGCAGAAGCAGAAGCAGGAGCTGGCCGACCTGACCGGCGAGAAGAAGGAGATCGCGTTCGGGAGCCAGATCCGCACCTACACGTTCGCCCCGTACCAGATCATCAAGGACCACCGGACCGGCGTGGAGATCGGCAACGTGGAGGCGGTGATGGACGGGGGACTCGACCCGTTCATCCGCGCCTACCTCACCGCCGCGCGCCCCGCTCCCCAGCCCTGACCTCCGGCCCATGACGACCTCTCCCGGCCTGCCCCCCGACACCAACGAGCAGATGCGCCGGCGCCGCGAGAAGCTCGAGGCCTGGAGGGCGCGGGGCGTGAGCCCGTTCGGGGCGCGCTTCCCGGTCACCCACTGGGGCGGCACGCTCCAGGCGCGCTTCAAGGACGCCGACGAGGCGATGCTGCAGAGCGCGGGCCCGGTCTCGCTGGCCGGGCGCGTGATGGCGATGCGCCACCACGGCAAGAGCTGCTTCGCGGTGCTGCGGGACCACTCCGGCCCGATCCAGCTCTACGCCCGGGCCGACGTGCTCGGCCCCGCGTACGCGGCCTTCGTGGACCTGGACGTGGGCGACTTCATCGGGGTCACCGGCGAGCTGTTCCGCACCCGGACCAACGAGCTGACGGTAGCGGTGAAGCAGTTCGAGTTCCTGACCAAGGCCCTTCGCCCCCTGCCCGAGAAGTGGCACGGCCTGAAGGACGTGGAAACTCGTTACCGCAGACGCTATATCGACCTGATCGTGAATCCCCAGGTCCGTGAGGCCTTCGTCATGAAGAGCCGCCTCATCGCGACCCTGCGCGCCTTCTTCGACGCGCGGGGCTTCCTCGAGGTGGAGACCCCGATGATGCAGCCCATTCCGGGGGGCGCGGCGGCCAAGCCGTTCGTGACGCACCACAACGCGCTCGACATGCCGCTCTACCTGCGCGTGGCCCCCGAGCTGTACCTCAAGCGCCTCGTGGTGGGCGGGCTCGACCGCGTGTACGAGATCAATCGCAACTTCCGGAACGAGGGGGTGTCCACCCAGCACAATCCCGAGTTCACGATGCTCGAGTTCTACCAGGCCTACGCCGACTACCAGGACCTGATGGAGCTCACCGAGGAGCTGTTCCTCCATCTGGGCCAGACCCTCCTCGGCGGCGACACCCTGACGTACCAGGGCGAGACGGTGCGCCTGGCGCCGCCCTGGCGCCGCCTGCCGTTCTTCGAGGGCCTGAGCGAGGCCCTGGGCAGCCCGGTCACCCCCGACACCGACGCGCGCGCCCTCGGGGAAGCCGCGATCCGCCGAGGGGGCTTCGCGGGCGATCGCAAGACCCAGGCGATCCTCCGGGGCGACGAGGGTGCGGTGACGCTGTGGAAGGAGATCTTCGACACGCTGGTGGAGCCGTCCCTGGTTCAGCCCACCTTCGTGGTGGACTTCCCCATCGAGCTGTCCCCGCTCTCGAAGCAGAAGGCGGGCCAGCCGAGGCTCGTCGACCGCTTCGAGCTCTACGTCTGCCGGCGCGAGATCGCCAACGCCTACTCCGAGCTCAACGACCCCATCGACCAGCGCCGGCGCTTCGAGGAGCAGGCCGCAGAGCGCGAGCGGGGGGACGAGGAGGCGCACTGGATGGACGAGGACTTCGTGCGCGCCCTCGAGTACGGGCTGCCGCCGACCGCCGGGGAGGGGATCGGCATCGATCGGCTCGCGATGCTGTTCACCGACGCCGCGTCGATCCGCGACGTGATCCTGTTCCCGCACCTGCGGCCGGAGCGGAGCGGCGGCGGCGACGCGGGCGACGACGAGGCGGAGCCCGCCTGATGCGGCCGGCGAGCCTGCCCTTCGAGGTCTTCCTCGGGCTGCGCTACCTCCGCGCGCGCGGGCACCGCACGAACCTCTCCCTCTTCGTGTGGATCGGCATCGGGGGCGTGTTCCTCGGGGTCAGCGCCCTGATCGTGGTCCTGGCCGTGATGACCGGCTTCCAGGACGGCATCCGCGACAAGATCATCGCGGCCAACCCCCACATTCTGATCATGGAGGCGGCCGGCCGGGGGGTCGCCAACGGCGGGGCGCTCGCCGAGCGGGTGGCCCCGGTTCCCGGCGTGATCTCCGCAACCCCGTTCGTGCTGCAGCAGGCCCTGTTCACCTCGCCGGGCGGGGGAGCCACCGGCGGCCTGCTGCGGGGGGTCGACCTGGCCACGCCCGCGGTGCGTGACGCCCTCGCGGCGCAGGTGCGCTTCGGCAGCATCAAGCCACTGCTCGCCGGGCCGGAGCCCGCCCTGCTCCTGGGCCGCGAGCTGGCCCGGAGCCTGGGAGTGGTCGCGGGCGACCACATCACGGTGATCTCCCCGCAGGGAGCGATGACCGCGGTGGGGCTCGTGCCCAAGATGCGGCGCTTCCTGGTGGCGGGCTACGTCGAGATCGGGATGTACGAGTACGACGTCTCGCTCGCCTACACCACGCTCGCGGCGGCCCAGGAGTTTGCGGGGCTCGGAGACCGCGTCACCGGGGTCGAGGTCAAGCTCGCCAATCCCTTCGACGCCAAGGACGTGGGGCTGGCCATCGCCGGGCGCCTGAACGGAGCCTTCTGGATCCGGGACTGGATGGACATGAACCGTAACCTGTTCGCCGCGCTCCAGCTCGAGAAGCTCGCCCTCTTCGTGATCGTCACGATCATCGTGCTGGTCGCCGCGTTCGCGATCATCGGCCACCTGGTGCTGCTGGTGGCCGAGAAGCGCAAGGAGATCGGGATCCTCAAGGCGATGGGCGCGAGCGCCGGCAGCATCGGGGCGGTGTTCCTGGTGGCCGGCATGCTGATCGGGCTGGTGGGCACCGTCGCGGGCAGCGCGTTCGGGCTCCTGCTGATCTGGGTGCAGAACACCTACAAGATCATCCGCCTCGCCGGCGACGTCTACCAGATCAGCTACCTGCCGATGAAGCTCACCGGCTCCGACTTCACGATGATCGTCGGCTCGACCCTGGTCATCTCCTTCCTCGCCACCATCTCGCCGGCCCGGCGGGCCGCCCGCATGGATCCGGTGGACGTCCTGCGCTATGAGTGAGCCGCTCCTCGTCGCCCAGGAGCTGGAGCGCGAGTACCGCATGGGGCCGGAGGCGGTCCGGGTCCTGCGCGGGGTGAGCCTGACCGTCAACGCGGGCGAGAGCGTGGCCATCATCGGGGCCTCCGGGGTGGGGAAGTCGACCCTGCTCCACCTGCTCGGCACCCTCGACCGACCGACCGGTGGGCGGGTGCTCTGGGACGGTGCCGACGTCTCGGGCTGGAGCGACGCCGCGCTCGCGCGGCTGCGCCGCAGCGAGGTGGGCTTCATCTTCCAGTTCTACAACCTCCTCGGGGAGATGACCGCGCTCGAGAACGCGATGCTACCGGCGTTGATCCAGCGGGCCAGCATGCCGGAGGCCCGGGAGCGCGCGGCCACCGCGCTGCAGGAGGTCGGCCTCGCCGACCGGCAGGCGCACCGCCCGGGCGAGCTGTCGGGGGGCGAGCAGCAGCGGGTCGCGATCGCGCGCGCCCTCGTCGGGCGACCGCGGGTGATCCTGGCCGACGAGCCCACCGGCAACCTCGATCCGAAGACCAGCGAGGTGATCTGGGACCTGTTCCTGCGGCTGCAGGCGGAGCATCACCTCGCGTTCGTGATCGCGACCCACAACCACGAGCTGGCCCGGAAGGCCGACCGAGGCTACCGGCTGGTGGACGGCCGAGCGGTGCCGTGGCCCTGAGGTCACCAGTTTCAATGGGTTACAGCGGGGTGACGGGAAGCCGGCCAAGAAATCCCTAGTGCCGGGGCGGCGGAAGGCATATACTCATCGCAGGTTTAGGAAGCATCGGGGCAGATAGTGCCCCGGGGGCGAACGACAACCCGAACTCGAGAAAGGCGCGAGGTCACCCACAGTGTTCGAGCGATTCACGGAGCGGGCGCGTCGGGTCATCATCCTGGCCAGGGAAGAGGCAGGGCGGTTCCGTCATGACTTCGTCGGGACCGAGCACATCCTCCTCGGGCTCATCCGGGACGGCGAGGGCATCGCGACCGCGGTGCTCCAGCGTCTCGGGCTCCGCCTGGAGACGGTAAAGGCGGAGGTCGAGCGGGCATTGGCCGGGTTCCCCAAGACCCTGACCTTCGGTGAGGTGCCGTTCACCCCGCAGGCGAAGCGTGTCCTCGAGCTGTCGATCGAGGAAGC
>DATFAJ010000344.1:0-7308 GCA_035254745.1 Candidatus Methylomirabilota bacterium
GTAGGCGGCCTGCCGAGCCTCGGTGCCGATGGCCTTCCGGTTGTCCCGCTCGCGGGCGGCCGCGACCAGCTTCTGGCGCAGCTCGGGGTCGCGCAGCCGCGTCTGCTGCTCGCCGAGCGGCAGCGCGCGCAGCTCTTTCCACACCGGCAGACGATCGAACGGCAGCTGGGTCTTGAAGGAGAGCACCACCGAGAGCGCCCGGCTGTGCACCTGGGCGAACATGCGCCCGCCCGCGGCGTTGGTCTCCTCGATCAGCTTCACGTAGTGCCGCCACATGTCGGGCGCGTCCTTGCGGGTGAAGAGGCCGAAGGTGATCGGCCGGCCGGTCTCGACGGCCAGGGCCTTGAGGCGCTTGTGGTAGTCGGGCAGGTCCGGGTGGTCCACCTTGCGGTCCACGCCCTCGCCGGCCAGCTCGAAGATGCCCGCGTTCAGCTCGCCCATCGCGCCGACCAGCCGCTGCACCTCGGCCCACGTGGCCATGCGGCTCGCCACCGGCTTCGAGTCGGGCGTCTCGTGGCTCGGCGACCGTGAGGTCGTGAAGCCGATCGCCCCGGCCATGAGCGCATTGCGCAGCTCGCGCTCCATCGCGGCCAGATCGTCCTCGCTCGCGGGCCCGTCGAACGCGCGCTCGCCCATCACGTACGTGCGCAGCGCGGAGTGGCCGATGTAGCCCGAGTAGTTGATGCCCTTGGGCAGCGACTCGAGCGTGTCGAGGAACTCGGGGAAGGTGGTCCAGCGCCAGTCGATGCCGGCTTCCATGGCCTCGCCCGCGATGTCCTCCGCACGCTCCAGGTTGCGGATGACCAGGTGCCGGTCCTTCTTGGCGCAAGGCGCGAGCGTGAAGCCGCAGTTGCCCATGACCACGCTGGTGATGCCGTGCCAGCAGGACGAGGTCCCGAGCGGATCCCAGAAGATCTGGGCGTCCATGTGGGTGTGCCCGTCCACGAACCCCGGCGCGACGACCCTGCCCTCCGCGTCGATGACCTCACGGGCCCCCTCGCGGAGCCGGCCGATGGCGACGATCTTCCCGCCCTTCACGCCCACGTCTCCGCGGTACCGTGGCAGGCCGGATCCGTCCACCACCCATCCGTTCTTGATCAGCAGGTCATAGGCCATCGCGCTGGCTCCTCTCCGCCCCGCCCGGGGGTCCTTCTGAGAAACGGCCCCATGGTACCCTACCTGCCGGTCCCGCCACCAGACGGGCCAAGCTGGCCCCTGCGGCCGCCGGGAGGGCACATGGACCTGGGCATCTTCGACCACCTCGACCGCCGGGACGTGCCGGTGGCCGACTTCTACGAGCACCGCCTGCGGCTGCTCGAGAAGTACGACGCGGCCGGCTTCTACTCCTACCACCTGGCCGAGCACCACGCGACCCCGCTCGGCCTGGCTCCGGTGCCGGGCATCTTCCTGGCCGCGGCCACCCAGCGCACCCGGCGCATCCGCCTCGGGCCCTGCGTGTACTGCCTGCCGCTCTACGACCCGCTTCGGCTGATCGAGGAGGTCTGCATGCTCGATCACCTCTCCCGCGGCCGGTTCGACTTCGGGGTGGGGCGGGGCATCGTGCCCTACGAGATGGCTTTCTTCGATCTCCACCATCTCGAGACCGAGGACATCTACCGGGAGACGCTCGAGATCGTGCTCCAGGGGCTGACCAGCGACGTGCTCGACCACCGCGGGCCCAAGTACACCTATCGAAAAGTCCCGATGATCTTGAAGCCGCTCCAGAAGCCCCACCCGCCGCTCTGGTACGGGCTGGGGCACGCCGCGGGCGCGGAATGGGCGGCGACCAACCGGGTCAACGTCATCACCAACCTGGGGGCCGAGATGTCGGCGCCGCTCTTCGAGCGCTACCGCGAGGTGTGGCAGCGCAAGCACGGCGACGCGCCGACCCCGCGGCTCGGGATGGGCCGCCACGTGGTGGTGGGCCCGACCGAGGACGCCGCGATGGCGCTCGGGCGCGCCAACTACGCGGTCTGGTACGCGAACCTCACCAAGCTCTGGCGGGACTTCGGCGCGGTCCCGTTCCGCTTCGCGCCCGACTTCGACGAGGCGCGCCGCCGCGGGGTGGCCATCGCGGGCACGCCGGCGCAGGTGCGGGCCGAGATCGAGCGCCAGGTGGCGGCGAGCCGCTGCACCTACATGACCTGCCGGCTCATGTTCGGCGAGATGAGCGAGGCGGAGGCGGCCGCCAACGTCGATCTCTTCGTGGCCGAGGTCATGCCGCACGTCACCGCGCTGGCGGTGCCGGCGTGAGGCCGCGATGAGGCTCCAGGGCCGCACCGCCTTCGTCACCGGCGCCAGCCGCAACATCGGCCGCGCCATCGCCCTGGCCTTCGCGGCCGAGGGCGCCGATCTGGTCCTGAACACGCGCGCCAACCGCGAGGAGCTGGAGGCGGTGGGGGAGGAGTGCCGCGCGCGTGGGGTCCGCGCGGTGTGCGTGCTGGGCGACGTGGGCGACCCGGACGCGGTGACCCGCATGGTCGAGGGCGGGCTCGCGGTGCTCGGGGCCATCGACGTGCTCGTGTGCAACGCGGCCATCCGCCCGCACAAGTCCTTGACCGAGACCGCGGTCGAGGACTGGCACCGGGTGTTCGCGGTGAACCTGCACTCGGCCTTCTACCTGGCCCGCGCGGTGGTGCCGGGCATGCAGGCGCGCGGGCGCGGGAGCATCATCGCGCTCGGCGGGCAGTCGAGCCTGACCGGGCGGCCGGGCACCGCCGCGGTGACCGCGGCCAAGACCGGTCTGCTCGGCCTGGTGCGGGCCCTCGCCGCGGAGCTGGGCCCCGCGGGCATCCGCGTGAACATGGTGGTGCCGGGGACCATCGACACCGAGCGGCGGTACGCGGAATGGTACCCTGAGTTCCGCCAGGCCCCGCCCGGCTCGCCCGATCAGCTGAAGCGCATCCCGCTCGGCCGGCTCGGCCGTCCGGAGGACATCGCAGAGGCGTGCGTGTTCCTGGCCTCGGACGCCTCGTCCTACATCACCGGCGACGCCCTCCGGGTCATGGGCGGCAGCATCATCAGCTAGGAGAGGAGAGCAGAGTGAGCGCACAGGCGATGGTCCTCGAGTTCGGGATGGGGGTGGACGTGCACGGGGAGGAGGGCACCAAGGCGGCGTGCCGGGCGGTGTCGGACGCGATCCGGCACTCGAGCCTGCCGCTCTTCACCGACGTCCGCGCCAAGGGCGGGCGCATGCTGGTCGACGTCACGGTGGGCGTGCCCGATCCCGGCAAGGTCGACGTGGAGCGCGTGAAGAAGGAGCTGCCCCACGGCGAGGTGACGGTGCGCCCGGTCGCGGGCGGACTGAAGGTCCCCGGCGCCGACACCATCATCGCCTGCGCGGCCATCACGGTCAGCGTGGAGTACCCCGGACAATGAGCGCCCGGGAACCGGGCGCATCCGCGGGCGGCATCGGGCTCAAGCGGCTGCAGCACCTCGTGCTCTGGGTGTCCGACGTCGAGCGCAGCGTGCGCTTCTACTGCGACGTGCTCGGCTTCGAGGTGAAGACCCGCTACCCCAACGCCGCGTTCCTGCGCATCGCGGGGAGCAGCGAGGACCACCATCTGGGCCTCTTCGCCCAGCCCGGCGTCCACGGCGTCGACGAGGGCGCGGTGCGGATGTACCACTCGGCCTGGGAAGTGGGGGAGCTGACCGACCTGGTGCGCGCGCGGCGACGTCTCATCGAGGCGCGCTCGCTGGTGGGCTCGTCGGACCACGGGGTGAGCCTCTCGCTCTACGCGAAGGATCCCGACGGCCTCGAGTTCGAGGTGTTCTGGACGGTGCCGGGGGGCCGCCCGGTGGGCACGCGCGCGCTCGATCTGGAAGGCGAGCTCAAGAAGCGCGGCATTCCGATGCCCCAGGAGATCGACGTCGCGTCCTCCACATGACGTGTAGCGGCTGCGGCTTCGAGGCGCCGGCCGACTTCGCGTTCTGTCCCAAGTGCGGAGGCCGGCTGGCCGCCGCGCCCGCGCCGCCGCCACCTCCTCCGCCGCCGGCCGCGCCCGAGGGCGACCGGCGCCCGGTCACCGTGCTCTTCGCGGACCTGGCCGGGTTCACCTCGCTCAGCGAGGGGCTCGATCCCGAGGACGTGCGCGGGATCCAGGCCGACCTCTTCCGCGAGATGTCCACGTCGATCGAGCAGTACGAGGGGTTCGTGGAGAAGTTCGTCGGCGACGCGGTCATGGCCGTCTTCGGCGCCCCGCGCGCGCACGAGGACGATCCCGAGCGCGGCCTGCGCGCGGCCCTCCTGATGCGCGATCGGATGGGTGTGCTCAATCGGCGCTGGGAGCGGCGGGTGGGGCGGCCGCTCGCGCTCCACATCGGGCTCAACACCGGCCCGGTGGTGGCGGGCCGGATCGGCGCGACCGCCGACGCGGCCTACGCGGTGACCGGCGACACCGTCAACACCGCCTCTCGCCTGCAGAGCGCGGCGCCGCCGGGCGAGATCTTGATATCCGACGCGACGTACCAGCTCACCCATCACGCCTTCGCCTTCGCGCCGCGCGAGGAGGTTCGGCTCAAGGGCAAGAGCGAGCCGGTGGGGGTCCATCGCGTGCTGGGCCCGCTCGCGGCGCCGCGCTCGGCCCGCGGCCTCGAGGGCCTCGGGCTCGCCGCGCCCCTCGTGGGCCGCGAGCGCGAGCTCGCCCGGATGGAGGCGGCCTTCGACGACATGCGGGCGGGGCGCGCCCAGGTGCTGAGCCTCATCGGGGAGCCGGGAGCGGGGAAGTCGCGGCTGCAGCGGGAGTTCTTCGCGCGCCTCGAGGGGAGCGGGCGCCTCGAGGGCGTCACGATCCGCCACGCCGCGTGCTCGGCGCTGGGCGAGCAGACCTACGGGACGGCGGCCGAGCTCCTCCGCGACGCCTACGGGGTGGGGCACGGCGATTCCGTCGAGATCGCGCGGGGCAAGCTCGCGGCGGGCCTGGAGACGCTCGGCGTCGACGCGGAGGACCGCGCGGCGATGGCGGCCGCGCTCGCCCGGATCTTCGGGCTCGAGCAGGACGACGCGCGCGTCCGTCACCTGGAGCCGGAGCAGCTCAAGCGCCAGATCTTCATGGCGGTTCGCGCCCTGGTCGAGCGTCGGCTCGCCGCCGGCCCGCTGGTGCTGGTCGTCGAGGACCTGCACTGGGCCGACGCCGCCTCCATCGAGCTGATCGGCGCGGTCGCGGACCGGCTCGCCGATCGTCGGCTCCTGGTCCTCCTGATGTATCGACCGACGCTCGAGCCGGACGCGCTCGGCACGAGCCACACCCCGCACACCGCGATCGAGGTCACGGCGCTGTCGCGCTCGGGCAGCGAGGACCTCCTGGCCGCGTGGTTCGGAGACTCGACGCATCTCTTCCCGGAGCGCCTGCGGGCCCTGATCCTGGAGCGGGCCGGCGGCAACCCGCTCTACCTCGAGGAGGTGGTGCGCGCCCTGCTCTTGGCGGGGGTGCTGGTGCGTGACGGCCAGACGTGGCACTGCACCGCGGAGGCCGCCACCGCGCAGGTGCCCGCCACGCTGCACGGGCTGCTGCTCGCTCGCCTGGACCGCCTCGCGGCCGCGGAGCGACGGGTCATCCAGGCCGCGGCGGTGATCGGGCCCCGCTTCGAGGTCCCGCTGCTGAAGGCGGTCTCGGCCGAGCCCGCCGCGGTGGACGCGGCGCTGGAGGCGCTCGCCTCGGCCGACCTGGTGACGCCGGGGCCGGATCACCGGTTCCGGCACGGCCTCCTCCAGGAGATCGTGTACCAGAACATCCTAGTGGCCCGGCGCACCGAGCTGCACACCCGGGTGGGGACCGCCCTCGAGGCCCAGGGCGCGGGCGATGCCGAGAGCCTCGAGCGACTGGTGGCCCTCGGCCACCACTGGGCCCTCGGCGCCGACAAGCGGCGGGGCGCGAGATACCTGGTGGCGGCCGCCGACTGGGCCCGCGGCATGTACGCCAACGCGGACGCGATCCAGCACTACCAGCGGGCGCTCGGCGCGCTCGAGCAGTGCGACGAGCCGACGGCGACCACCCAGATCGAGGCGGAGCGGCTCGTGGCCCGGGAGCGGATGGCCGACCTGCTCGGCCCGACCGGACGGCGGGCCGCCGCGCTCGGCGAGTACGAGATCGTCGAGGCCGGGTATCGAGCGGCGGGCGACGCGGCGGCGCAGGCGAGGATCCTGCGCAAGATGGGCGGCCTCCACTGGGACGCCGGTGCGCGGGCCCGGGCGCTCGGGTGCTTCGAGGCCGGGCTCGCCCTGCTCGACGACCATCGCGAGCACATCGAGCAGGCGCACCTCTACCAGGAGATGGGCCGGCTGGCCTTCCGCAGCGGGGACAGCCAGCGGGCCGTCGAGTGGGCGGAGCAGGCGCGGCGGCACGCCGAGCGGCTCGCCGCCGACCCCGCGCTCGACGCGGGCGGTCGCGGGGAGGCGGTGACCGCCGCCGCGCAGAGCCACAACACGCTCGGCGCGGCCCTGGCCCGCCTGGGCCGGCTCGAGGAGGCGGTCGAGCACATCGAGCGCAGCGTGGCCCTCGCCCGGGACAACGGGCTGCTGCAGGCCGCCTGTCGCGGGCTCGCCAACCTGAGCGTGCTCTACAGCACGCTCGATCCGGCCCGCGCGATCGAGACGTGCGCGGCCGGTCTCGAGATGGCCAAGAAGATCGGCGACCTCGGGTTCCAGTCGCGCCTCTACGCGAACCTCGCGGTGGCCTACTGCGCGCTCACCAACCGCTGCGACGAGCAGGGCGTCGGCGCGGCGCACGCCGCGATCGATCTCGACCGTCGCCTCGGGCAGCTCGATCACCTGGCGGTGCCCCTCATCGTGCTCGGGCAGATCTACCAGTGCCACGGCGACCCGACCCGGGCCATCGCCCACTACCGGGAGGCGCTCGCGCTCGCGGAGGAGGCCGACGAGCCGCAGCTGCTGTTTCCCTGCTACGATGGCCTCGCCACCGTCCACCTCGACCTGGGTGACGAGGCGCAGGCCGAGGAGTTCATGCAGAAGGCGCAGGCGGTCTGCGAGCGCGCCGGGCTCGAGCCCGACGCCCTGGTGGTGCTGCCGTTCCTGGATTGACTCGAACCGACAAGGGAGCTCTGGCAAATGGCGTCCAATCTTCTCGGTCCCGGTGACCCCGCTCCCGCCTTCGCGCTGCCCGCGGTCAATCGGGAGGGCCAGGTCTCGCTCGACGACTATCGCGGGCGCAGCCCGGTCCTGATCGCCCTGTTCCGCGGCCTGCACTGTCCCTTCTGCCGGCGCCAGCTCGTGCAGCTGGGCACCACGCAGGACAAGCTGAAGGCGCTGGGCGTGGAGACGATGGCGGTGGTCAACACCCCGCTCGAGCG
>DATFAJ010000345.1:0-2849 GCA_035254745.1 Candidatus Methylomirabilota bacterium
AGAGGCCAAACCGCCCAACCGAAGTCATCCATCCCGGAGCGCTATGAAAGAGAAGCCAGGGTCAGACTTCACGGAGCGCGAGCTCATGGTCATCGCCGCCGCGCGGGAGATCCGCGACGACGATCTCGTCTTCGTCGGCATGCGGCTGCCGCTCATCGCGTTCGCCTACGCCAAGCGCACCCACGCGCCGGGCGCCACCGGCCTCTTCGAGAACGGCGTCGTGCGGGATCAGCCCGCCCCCGAGACGCTGATGACGATGAGCGACACGCCGAACATCCCGGGTGCGCTCTGGTGCACCGGCACACTCGAGATCATGGCCCTGCTCCAGCAGGGGCTGGTGGACCTGGGCTTCATCGGCGGGGCCGAGATCGACCGCTTCGGCAACCTGAACACCTCCTACATCGGCGACTGGCGTCGGCCCAAGGTGCGGCTGCCGGGTAGCGGCGGCGGCGGCGACATCGCGAGCCTGGCCCGCCGCTTCGTGGTCATCATGCCGCAGGAGAAGCACCGCTTCCGCGAGCGCGTCGACTACGTCACCTCCCCCGGCTTCGGCGAGGGCCCGGGCTGGCGCGAGCGCGTCGGCCTCGCCGGCGGCGGCCCCGTCGCGGTGGTCACCACCCTCGGGGTCTTCCGCTTCCATCCCGCCACCTGCCAGCTGTACCTGGCCTCGTATCATCCGGGCCAGAGCGTGGAGACCGTGCGGGCCGCCACCTCGTTCGAGCTGGCGGTCGCGCCCGACGTCGCGCCCACGCCCACCCCGAGCGCCCAGGAGCTCGCGATCGTGCGCGCGTGCGATCCGGCCGGCTTCTGGACGCGCTGATCCGTGTCCGACGGCGCGAGCGCGGCGGGGCAGCGATGGGTGATGTGGGGCATCCCGGCCCTCGTCTTCCTGATCGCCTTCCTGCACCGCGCGGCGCCCGGCGTCATCGCCAAGGACCTCATGCAGGCCTTCGGCATGACCGGCGCGGCGGTCGGCCTGCTCTCCGCGATGTACTTCTACTCCTACGCGAGCTTCATGGTCCCGGGCGGAGTGCTCATCGACAGCGTCGGCCCGCGCTGGGTGATCGCGGGCGGCGGGCTCGTGATGGGGCTGGGCTCGGTGGCGATGGGGCTCGCCGCCGGCCCCCTCGCCCTCTTCACCGGACGCCTCCTCGTCGGTCTGGGCGCCACCGTGACGTTCACCGGCGCGCTCAAGATCGCGGCGAACTGGTTCCCTCCCTCCCAGTTCGGCATGATGTCGGCGCTGACCGCGACGGTCGGCATCCTCGGCGCGCTCATCGGCAGCGCGCCGTTCGCCGCGCTGGTCGCGGGCGTCTCCTGGCGCGGCGCCCTGATCCTCGTCGGCGCGACCACCGTGGCCGGGGCCCTGCTCTGCGCGGCGCTGGTGCGCGACCGGCCCCCGCGCGGCCCCGAGGCCGCGGCGCGCGGCGGCTCGCTCCGGGAGGCGCTCGAGGGCACGCTCCAGGTGCTGCGGAACCGGTACACGTGGCCGCCGTTTCTCTGCTTCTTCTTCCTCTACGCGGCGATGGGGAACTTCTTCCTCTGGAGCGTGCCGTTCCTGCGCGACGTCTACGGGCTCACCACGACCCGGGCCGCGCTCTACGCCTCGCTGCCCTCGATGGCGCTGCTCGCTTCCGCCCCGATGACCGGCTACCTCTCCGACCGCGTCCTGCGCCGCCGGAAGCTGCCCTACACGGTGCTGGCGTCCGGCCAGTTCCTGGTCTGGCTGGCCTTCCTGCTGACGCTCGGCACCCTGCCGCTGGCCGGGGTGTGTCTCCTCTTCGCCCTCCTGGGCGTGGTGGGCGGCGCCTTCGTGCTCACGTGGCCCCTGGGAGCCGAGGTGAACCCGCCGCGCCTCGCCGGCATCGCAGTCGCGGTGACCAACCTCGGCGGCTTCGTGGGCGCGGCCCTCACCCAGGGGCCGGTCGGCGCGGTCCTCGACGCCCGGTGGACGGGCACGATGGCGGAGGGGGCGCGCGTCTATCCGGTGGCGTCCTACCGCGGCGGCTTCGCGATCTGCGCGCTCCTGGTCCTGATCGGGGCCGCGATCAGCTTCCTGCTCGAGGAGACTCGAGGGGAGAACGTCTTTCATCGGCTGGCTGCGGCAAGCGCGCTCCGAAGGGCTCGAGGGGAATCCTGAGCGCGTTGGCCACGAACGAGATCAGGTGGTAGAAGCCGGCCAGCGCCACCAGCTCGACGAGCTGCTCCTCGGTGAAGTGCGCGCGCAGCGCCGCCCAGAGTGCGTCGTCCACCCGCGCGTCGTCGTGGAGCGCGTCCACCAGGCGCAGGAGCAGCCGCTCCCGCTCCGGGAGCGCGGCCGGATCGCCGCCCGCGACGGCGGCCAGCTGGTCCGGGCCGAGCCCCACCCGCTCGGCGAAGAAGGCCACGTGCACCCCCCACTCGTACTCGCAGCCGCAGCGGGCGCAGGCCCGGTCGATCACGATCTCCCGCTCGCGGAGGGTGATCGAGCCGCGGTCGAGCAGGCCGCCCGCCATCAGGCGCAGGAAGACGCGCTCGTTGCGGGCGAGCGTGCGGAACAGGGCCAGCGGCGGGACGCCCGGCGGCATGATGCGGTCCAGCGCGGCCTGGACCGGCACCGGGTAGGGCGGCTCGAGGGGGGTGACGCGGGCGCTCATGGGGTCGATCCTCCGTCCGACCGTGCTATCATTTCGGTAGCAGCGATGCTACCGCTACTCTTTCGATAGCGCAAGGAGGACCTCCGACCCATGGCCAGCACGCCCCGCCCCGGGTGGCCGGTGCGGGGCTCGCGGACCGGGCGACCCATCATGGCCCTGATGGACCTCCTCGGCCGGCGCTGGGCCCTGCGGGTGATCTGGGAGCTGCGGGAC
>DATFAJ010000346.1:0-5070 GCA_035254745.1 Candidatus Methylomirabilota bacterium
GCACGCGGGAGAAGGCGCCCAGCCGGGCTGGCTCGCGTAGGTCCAGGAACCGGAGCTGGCTAGCAGGGCGTGTTTAGGTAGCCCTAATCGAGAAGGGTTGCCAAATGCGTTCGCCCCCCCTCCTCCTACGGCTCGAACTCACGGAGCAGGCGGCCGGGCCGGCCGCAGTCCTCGACGACCCCCCGCGCGTCCGCGGTGCGCACCCCGTTGACCCATACCCCGTGCAGGCCCACCGCGGGGGTGTCGAGCCGGCTAGCCCCGGTGGGCAGGTCGCTGACGCGACGCTTTCCGCCGCGCCCGACGGTCTTGGGGTCGAAGAGCATGAGGTCGGCCCAGGCCCCGGGCGTGAGCCGTCCCCGGTCCTTGATGCGATAGGCGTCGGCCACCGCGCTGGTCACCGTTCGCACCGCCTGCTCGAGCGTGAGGTCGCCGCGCTCGCGGGCCCAGTGGCCGAAGAGGTGCAGGCCGAAGCCCGCATCGCACAGGAAGGAGAGGTGCGCCCCCGCGTCCGACAGCGCGACCGCGGCGTTCGGATGGCGCAGGAGCCGCCGGACCTCGCTCTCGTCGATGTTGAAGAGGCGGCAGTCGAACATCGCGTCGAGCTCGCCGTCGAGCCCGAAGTCGAGGAAGGTATCCCAGGGATGCTGGCCGCGCTCGCGGGCCAGGGCCCCGATGGTCTTGCCCTCGAGGCTCCGATGCTCCGGCCGCCGCACCTCCGCGATCGTGAGGTGATCCCAGTTCTTGTCGCTGAAGCGGTTGGGCACCCCGGGCTGGCCGATCTCCTGCTTGAGCCCGGCCCGGAACGAGGGATCGGCGAGCACCGCGCGGTAGCGCGCCTCGTCCGGCGCCACGATGGCGGGGCGCCAGGCGAGGAAGGCCTCGAGCGGGTAGGGGTGCCGGAGCGTGAACTCCATCCCGAGCGGAAAGCAGCCCACCTGGGCCCACAGCTCGCGGCCCCGTGAGCGCGCGGCCTCGATCTCGCCGAGCTCGCGGAACACGCGGGTCGGATCGCCCGGGTCCACGAACATGGCCGCGATCATCACCGGCCGGCGGTTGGCCGCCGCGATCGACTCGAGCCACGGCACGGTGGAGGTCATGCCCTTGGTCAGCATGAAGACGCCGCGGCCGACCTCGCCGAGCGCGCCGGTGAGCGCGATCAACTCGCGCTCGTCGGCCAGGCGCGACGGCATCGGGATGCCGTTCTCGCCGTTGTGCTGCTCGAGGGTGGAGGTGGCGAAGCCGATGGCCCCGGTGCGCAGCGCCTCGACCACGATGCGACGCATCTCGGCGATCTCCGCGTCGGTGGCGGTGCGCCGGCTCGCGTCCTCGCCCAGCACGTAGGTGCGCACCGAGGAGTGGCCCACGAAGGACGCCACGTTGGGCACGAGGCCGCGGCGCTCCAGCGAGGCGAGATACTCGGGATACGACTCGAAGTCCCAGTTGATCCCGGCCCGCAGCGCCTCGAGCGACATGCCTTCCACGTGGGTCAGGTTGCGCACGATCAGGTCGCGGTGCGCGGGATGGCACGGGGCGATCGTGAAGCCACAGTTGCCGATCACCACCGTGGTGACGCCGAGCGCGGTCGACGGGGTCGCGTAGGGATCCCAGGTGAGCTGCGCGTCGTAGTGGGTGTGGAGATCCACGATCCCGGGCGCCAGCACGAGGCCCTCCGCGTCGACGCGCGCGGCCGCGGCCCCCAGGTCCGCGCCGCGCCGGTCGGCGCTGATCGCGGCGATGCGCCCGTCCTTCACCGCGAGACTGCCGTCGCGGGCGGGCGTACCGAGGCCGTCGATGAGGCGGGCGTTGTCGATCACGAGATCATGCACGGGGTGGGGCCTCCTGGCGATGTGGGCTGCCTGACCGGTCGAGGCTAGCCCGCCCCGGACGGTGAGTCAACTGCAGCGGGCCCGCGATGCGGCTAGAGCGTGCGCAGGGCCTCGGTGACCGGAACGCGGGCGGCGCGCACCGCGGGCGGCAGGCCGCCGGCGGCCCCGATGACGAGGGCCCAGACGAGACCGCGCAGGAGCAGGCCGGGAGTGACCCGGAAGTCGAATCCCACCTGGGAGAAGGTGCTGAAGTTGAGGGTGGAGAGCGAGGCCCCGTCGCAGTAGACGTAGGCGAGGGTGCCGCCGACCGCGCCGCCCACCAGGGCGAGCAGGAGGGCCTCGATCACCACCGAGACCACCACCGGCGTCCCGCCGAATCCGATGGCGCGCAGGGTGGCGATCTCGACCTGGCGGCTCGCGATCGCGGAGTACATGCAGTTGAGCGCGCCGAACGTCGCGCCCACCGCCATGAACGAGGCCACCGTGTAGCCCAGCACGTTGATGAGGGTCGACAGCACGCCGGCCTGCTTGGCGTAGTACTCCGGCTCGCGGAGCACGTTGATCGAGAAGCGCGGATCGCGCGCGATCGTGTCCCGGAAGGCGGCGAGGCCCCGGTCGGAGCCGTCGGCGAGGCGCGCGGTCACCGACTGGTATCCGGTGCGACGGAAGGCGGACATCGCCACCTCCGCGTCGGCCCAGATCTCGGACTCGTGCACGTCGCCGCCGCTCTCGAAGACGCCCACCACCGTCCAGTCGCTGTCGCGGAAGGCGATGCGCGAGCCGACCGAGAGGCCGGCGAACTGGCCGGCCGCCTTCCGGCCCACCATCACCTCGCGCACGCCCGGCTCGAAGCGCCGCCCTTCGACCAGGCGCGCCTCGTCGCGGATCGCGAACCCGGCCCGCTGCACCCCGCGGAACGGCACGTTGTTGGGGTTGCTCTCGCCCTTGCGCGGCAGGTCGACCATGACCACCAGCTCGGCCGAGGCCTGCGGGCGCCCGGCCGCGTCTCGCGCGACGCCGGGCAGGGCGGCCATCAGGGTGGCCTGGTCGCGGTCCACCCCGCTCGACAGCTCGGCGTCCGACCCGGCGCGCAGCAGGATGACGCGGTCACCGCGCCCGGTGCTGGCCAGGGTGTGGCGGAAGCCCTCGGACATGGCCAGCACCGAGACCAGCACCCCGACCACCCCCGCGATGCCGACCACGACGACGAGCGACGTCCCGACCCGCTGCGGGAGGTTGCGCAGGTTCATGGCGGTGATGGCGAGAATCTGATTCAGAGTGCGCATGTGATTCTAGTGCCCGGACAAGGCATCGACGATCTTGAGCCGGTTCGCGCGCAGGGCGGGGGGAAGGCCGATGACGAGGGCGACGACGGCGGCGACGACCGCGGCGAGGAGCCAGGTCTCGGGGCCCACGAAGAGCGGGGGGAAGCGGCCGCCGGTGGAGCCGTTCAGCGCGGGCATGGCCGCGACCGCCGCGCCCATGCCGATCGCGCCGCCCAGGATCAGCAGGAGCACCGCCTCGGCGAGCACGAGCGCGGTGACCTTGCCGTCCGAGAAGCCGAGCGTCTTCAAGATCGCCAGCTCCGGGATGCGCTCGCGGATCGACTGGGCCATGGTATTGCCGGTCAGGATCAGGATGGTGAAGAACACCGCGACCAGGATGCGGGTCACGAGCGCGCCGATGTCGCCGATCTGCTTGGCGAACCCGATCGCGAACTCCTTCTCGGGCTGGGTCTTGGTCTCGTCGGGCGAGTTCATGAAGAGGGTGTCGATCGAGGCCGAGATGCCGCGCGCCTGGGTCGAGTCCGCGATGCGCACGATGTACCAGCCGGTCTTGCCCTTCCCGACCTGGCGCGCCTCGTCGAAGTAGGCCACGTTGATCAGGACCATGTCGGTGTTGCCGCGCACCGCCGGATCGTCGGCGTCGATGATGCCGACCAGGTCGAACTCCCAGTTCATGCTGCCGTCGGTCTTGGGATGGATCTCGGAGCTGATCGGCAGCTTCTGGCCGACGCGCCACCCGAAGCGGTCGGCCAGCCGCTTGCCCGCCACCGCCCCGGTCCGCGTCTTGACGAAGGCCTCCCGCTGCGCGCGCGCGATGGTGAACTCCGGGTACATGTCGAGGTAGCGCGCGGGGTCCACCGCGAAGACCGGGAAGGCGTTGGACTCGTTCTGGTACTTGGCCCCGAACCAGTCCGCGTAGGCGACCCCCACCACGCCCGGCACCTGCTCGATGCGTCGCTGGTAGGCCATCGGCAGCGGCTCGATGATCGAGTAGCGCGCGGTGGTGAGCAGCCGCTTGGCGTCGGCGGCGTCCGCGCCCGACTCGAAGGCGGCCTGCACCGCCTGGAGCAGGCCGAAGAGGGCGAAGGCGACCACGATCGAGAGGAGGGTCAGGATCGTGCGCGTCTTCTTGCGGAACAGGCCGGCCCAGAGCAGGGGGAGGTACCTCACGAGGACACCGGCTCCCCGGTCATGACCCCCTTGTCGAGGTGGATGCGCCGGCGCGCGTACTCGGCCGCCTTCGGATCGTGGGTGACCATCACCACCGTCTTGCCGTGCTCGCGGTTGAGCATCTGGACCAGCCGCAGCACCTCGTCGGCGGTCGCGCGGTCGAGGTCGCCGGTGGGCTCGTCGCAGACCAGCAGGGTGGGGTCGGAGACGATGGCCCGCGCGATGGCCACGCGCTGCTCCTGCCCGCCCGAGAGCTCGCGAGGCCGGTGGCGGGCGCGGTCCTCGAGGCCGACCAGGGTGAGCGCGATCCGGGCCCGCCGCCGGCGCTCGGCCGCGGAGAGATCGGTCAGCAAGAGCGGTAGCTCGACGTTGCGCTGGGCCGAGAGCGCGGGCAGCAGGTTGTAGAACTGGAAGACGAAGCCCACGTGGGCCGCGCGCCAGGCCGCGAGCTCGCCGCCCGAGAGCCGGTCGATGCGCCGGCCCTGCACCACGATGCTCCCGCCGGTGGGCGTGTCGAGGCCGCCGATCAAATTGAGCAGCGTGGTCTTGCCCGAGCCCGACGGCCCCATCAGGGCCACGAAGTCGCCGCTCGGGATGTCGAGGTCGATACCGTGCAGGACCTCGATGCGCTCGCGCCCGCGCTGGTAGACCTTGGTCACGCCGCGGATCTCGACCAGGACCGTCACGCGCGCCCCCTCACTTCTCCGCGAGCCGCACCGCCTGGCCGTCCTCGAGGCCGGGCGGCGGCGCGAGCACCACGCGCTCGCCCTCGCGCAGGCCGCTCACCA
>DATFAJ010000347.1:0-10935 GCA_035254745.1 Candidatus Methylomirabilota bacterium
CGCTCATGGCTCGAGCTTGAGGGCGTCGCGGACCTCGGTCATGGTGTCGATCGCAACCCGACGCGCGCGCTTGGTGCCCTCGTGGAGGATCTCCACGATCTGGGCCGGCTTCTCCATGTACCGCTCACGCCGTTCCCGGATCCGGGCCAGCGGCGGCAGCATGTGCCGGAGCAGCACGTCCTTGCAGTCGAGGCAGCCGATCCCCGCGGTGCGGCAGCCGGTCGCGCACTCCTCGCGCGGGCCGTCCGGAGTGAAGATGCGGTGCAGGTCGAACACCGGGCAGATGTCCGGATTGCCGGGGTCGGTGCGCCGCTTGCGCGCGGGGTCCGTGACCATCGGCTTGATCTTGGCCGTGATCGCCTCGGAGGTGTCGGACAGGTAGATGGCGTTCCCGTACGACTTCGACATCTTCCGCCCGTCCGTGCCCGGCACCTTGGGGATCTGGGTGAGCTTGGCCTGCGGCTCCGGGAACACCGCCTTCCAGGTGTTGTTGAACCGGCGCGCGACCTCGCGGGTCAGCTCGATGTGCGGCACCTGGTCCGCGCCGACCGGGACCCACTGCGCCTTGTACATCAGGATGTCGGCCGACTGCAGCAGCGGGTAACCGAGCAGGCCGTAGGACGGCGACTCGATGCCGAGCTGATCCACCATCTCCTTGTAGGTCGGGACCCGCTCGAGCCAGGCCACCGGGGTGGCCATCGAGAAGAGCAGGTGCAGCTCCGCGTGCTCGGGCACCAGCGACTGGATGAAGAGCGTCGACCGCTCCGGGTCGAGCCCCGCCCCCAGCCAGTCCGCCCCCATCTCGATGGTGTCGCCCGGCACGTTCTGGATGTCCCCCGGGTTGGTGGTCAGCACGTGCCAGTTGGCCACGAAGTAGAAGCAGTCGAACTGGTCCTGGAGCTTGACCCAGTTCTCGAGCGCCCCCAGGTAGTTCCCGAGGTGGAGCTGGCCGGTCGGCCGCATCCCCGACAGCACGCGGTCCCGCGATGGCGTCATGATCCCCTCGTCACTCCCCTCCCGGTCTCGATCCGCGCCGCGTCTCCCACACCTTGGCCATGCGCAGGAACACGTACTCGGCGTACAGGACGGCCAGCACGAACCCCCGCCAGCCGTCCAGGAAGCCCCCGTGAACAATGTACATGGAAAAGAAGCGGCCGAGGGGACGAGTCACGAGGCCCAGGAGCCCCGCCCGCTTCCCTCGGCGGATCCAGTCCTGCGCGGAGAGCGTCGAGTAGCGGTTGGAGCGGCGCACGAAGTCCTCGAGGTCGCGGTAGGAATGGTGGAGCAAGGGCTCGGCCAGGGTGTCCACCCGCCCCGCCACCGTGACCGACTCGTGCACCGCGTTCTCCACGAAGCGCCCCGCGTGTCGCCGGAAGAGCCGCAGCTGGTAGTCGGGGTAGAGCCCGCCGTGGCGCACCCAGGCGCCCCAGAAGATGTTGCGGCGCGGGATCGCGTAGCCGTCGGCGGGCCCGTCCTCCGCGAGGACGGCGCGGATGCGCTCGCGCAGCTCCGGGGTCACGCGCTCGTCGGCGTCGAGGGAGAGGATCCAGTCGCCGCTCGCCTGCTCGATCGCGAAGTTCTTCTGGATCGCGAAGCCGGGCCACACCCGCACCGACACCTTGTCGGTGAACTCGCGCGCGATCTGCACCGTCTTGTCGGCGGACTCGGCGTCGACCACCACGATCTCGTCGGCCCACGCCACGCTCTCGAGACAGGCCCGCAGCCGCTCCTCCTCGTTCCACGCGATGACGGTCACGGTGAGACGGGTCACGGGGCGCTCCGCGCGGCGAGGAGCGCCCGGGCGGCCTCGACCGCGACCTCCGGCCGGAGCCCGACCATGGTGCCGTCGGGGCTCTGCAAGCCCCGGCAGCGCGGACCGTACGGGCCGTTGCGCTCGGCCCGGGTCGGGCCGAAGAGGCCGAGGCTCGGCGTGCCGAGGGCGGCGGCCAGGTGCAGCGGGCCGGTGTCGTTGGCCACCATCAGCGAGGACCGACGCAGCAGCGCGCCGAGCTCGTGCAGGTCGGTGGGAGGCGCCAGGATGGCGCGGGCCGGCAGCCCGTCCCGGATCTGCCGGGCCATGTGGACCTCGTCGGGGCCCCACAGCAGCAGGATCCGCGCGCTCGGCTCCTGGGCCAGCCGATCGGCCAGCACGCGGAAGTGCTCCACCGGCCACTGCTTGTCCGCGCGCCCGGCGCCCGGGTTGATCGCGACCAGGCAGTCGCGGCTCTTCACGCCCTGCTCGCCCAGGAAGTCCTCCATCCGCCGCTGGGCCGCGACGGGGATCGGCACGTGGAACTCCACCGGGCCGGGGGCCACGCCGAGCGGCTCGAGCAGCGACAGGTACTGGTCCACCACGTGCACCGCGCTCGCGGGCGGGCGCACGCGCCGGTTGGTGAAGAGGCAGTTGAGGCGCTCCCGGCAGCGGTCGGCGGTGAAGCCGATGCGGAGCGGCGCGCCGGTGTAGGCGGTGAGCAGCCCGCTCTTCATCAGTCCCTGCAGGTCGATGGCCACGTCGAAGTGGGCCGCGCGGATGCGATGCTTGAGCCGCCGCACCTTGCCCAGGACCTGGCGCGCGCCGGCCGGCCGCCAGATGAGCCGCCGCCAGAGCCGGGTGTCGACCGGCACCACCACGTCCAGGTCCGGGTGGCCGTTGAGCAGCGCGTACTCACGCGCCTCCACGATCCAGGTGAGGTGCAGGCCGGCCCGCGCCCGGCGCAGCGCGTGCGCCACCGGCAGGGCGTGGATGACGTCGCCCAGCGAGGAGAGCTTCACGATCGCGATCTTCATGAGCGCGGGCCCGGAGATGCGCCCGCGCTCCCGCCGGCTCCTGCCCGTGGTCGTCATCGCGCCCCGCTCACCGCGGCGTCTGGCCGAAGCGGGTCAGGATGGTCGCGATCAGGTCGCGGGTCGAGTGGCTCTTGGGATCGCCCGCGATGGCCACGGTGGCGCCGACCGCGGCCACGGTGGCCCGCTCGGGCACGCTCTGCTCCGTGTAGTCGGTGCCCTTGGCGTGCACGTCGGGGCGGAGGCGCGTGATGAGGGCGTCCGCGCTATCCTCCTCGAACACCACGACGAGGTCGACGCCGCGCACCGCGGCCACCAGCTCCGCGCGCTCCGCCGCCGGCATCACCGGGCGGCCCGCGCCCTTGAGGCGTCGCACCGAGGCGTCCGAGTTGAGCCCGACCACGAGCGCGTCGCCGAGGGCGCGGGCGCCCTGCAGGTAGCGCACGTGGCCCACGTGCAGGAGATCGAAGCAGCCGTTGGCCAGGACCACGCGCTTGCCCTGGGCGCGCCAGGCGGCGGCGATCCGGCCCGCCTCGTCAACGCCGACGACGGCCGCCATCGCTCGCGAGCGCGGCCGCCAGCTCGGCGACGGTCACGGTGGCGGTGCCGCGCTTCATGACCACCACGCCACCCGCCACGTTGGCGAGCCACGCCGCCTCGCCGGGCGCGGTCCCGGCGGCCAGGGCCACCGTGAACGTGCTGATCACGGTGTCGCCCGCCCCGGTGACGTCCGCGATCTCGTCGCTGCCGTGGATCGGCATGAACGTGACCGGGCCCTCCCGCTCGAAGAGCGCCATGCCCCGACTACCGCGTGTGAGGAGCAGGAGCCGCGCGTCGAGCCGCTCGAGGACGACGCGCCCCGCCTTCTCGACCGCGGCCTCGTCGGTCAGCTCCTGGCCGGTGAGCGCTTCCACTTCGGGCTCGTTCGGGGTGGCCGCGGTGGCGCCGCGGAAGCGCGGCAGCTCGTAGCGGCTGTCGACGGTCACCGGCGCCCCGCGCGCGCGGGCCAGCTCGAGCACCGTCTCGTAGACCCGCGGGGTCACCGCGCCGTAGCCGTAGTCGGAGACGAGGAAACCGTCGGCACGGGCGCCCGCAGCGCGGAGCCCGTCGATCAGGCGCGCCTCGGCGGGGCCCGCGATGCCGCCCTCCGGCTCGCGGTCGAGGCGGACCACCTGCTGTCGGGTGGCCTGGTAGCCGCCGGCCATGATGCGCGTCTTGACCGGCGTCGGTCGCCCCGCCTCGCGGGAGATCCCGTCCGTGCTCATGCCCGCCTGGCGGAAGAGCGCGTGGACCTCGTCGCCCGCGGCGTCCCGGCCGAGCAGGCCCACCGGCAGCACGGCGGCGCCGAGCGCGTGGACGTTGTGGGCCGCGTTGGCCGCGCCGCCCAGCCGCACCTCGCGGTCGGTGAAGCGCAGGATGAGCACCGGCGCTTCGCGGGAGATGCGGGCGGGCTTGCCGTAGAGGTACTCGTCGGCGATGAGGTCGCCCACCACCACCACGCGGCGGCCGGCGAGCCGCGCCAGCGCGTCCTGCAGTCGCCTGCGCGGGAACACGTCAGGCCCCCGCGGCCGTCGCGGCGCGGGCGAGGGCCCACTCCACCGCGTCGAGCAGGTCCTCGGCCACGTGGTCCGGCTTCACGCTCCCCCCGCTCGGCCCGTGGCGCCGGTATTCCCACTCGCCGCGCCCGTAGCCGGTCAGCACGAGCACGCCCGCCGCGCCGACCGCGTGCCCGGCGGTGACGTCGGAGAGCTTGTCACCGATCATCACCGAGGCGGACAGGTCGAGGCCGAGCTCGGTCGCCGCCCGGTGCAGCAGGCCCGGCCGCGGCTTGCGGCAGTCGCAGTCGGCGCGGTACGGCGGCTCACCCTCGCTCGGATGGTGCATGCACACGTACACGCCGTCGAGCCGCGCCCCGGCCGCGCGGAGCTGGTCCTGCATCCGTGCGTTGGTGGCGTGCAGGGTCTCCTCCGAGAAGTAGCCGCGCGCGATGCCGGTCTGGTTGGTGACCATCACCGCGGGCACGCCGGCCTGGTTCAGGCGACGCACCGCCTCCGCGGTGCGCGGCAGGAGGCGGATCCGGGTCGGGTGGTTGACGTACCCCACCTCCTCGGTGAGGCAGCCGTCCCGGTCCATGAAGACGGCGGGGCGTGGTGCACGGCGATCGACCGACATTGACTCGCAGTGTAATGCCCATCCCCCCGAATGATCAATGAAAATCGGGGGTTTGGCGCGACGCCCGCAGGGTCCGTCAGCGGCGCAGGCGCTCGTAGATCGTGGTGAAGGCCCGAGCCTGCGCCGCGTAGGTGAAGCCCTCGACCGTCGCGCGGACCGGCACGCTCCACCCGCCCGGCGGCGCGTCGCGAAGGGCCGCGAGCCCACGGGCGATCGGATCGGCCGCGGGCTCGCCGACCACGTAGCCGTTCTCACCGGGGCGCACGATCTCCGAGCCGCCGGCGCGCGCGCTGGTGAGGACGGGCAGCCCGGCCGCGAGCGCTTCCAGGTGCACGTTGCCGAACGGCTCGTAGAGCGCGGGCAGCGCCACCGCGTCCGCCGCCGCGTAGAGGCGCTCCACCTCGGGCATGGGGCCGGTCCAGACGACGCGATCGTCGACCCCGAGCGCGGCGGCCATGCGACGGTACCGTGGGACGTCGCCCTTGCCGGCCACCACGAGGCGCCGCCCCGGATCGGGCAGTCGCGCGAAGCCTTCCAGCAGCGGGCCCAGGCCCTTCCGCTCGAACCCCGATCCCACGAAGAGCACGGTCCACGCCTCGTCGGCGATGCCGAGCGCCTCGCGCGTGCGCTTGCGGTGTCGCGTGCGGTTGTCGGGGTGGAAGCGCTCGAGATCGACGCCGTTGTAGACGAGCGTCACCGCCGACGGGTCGGTGCCGTAGAGGCGCTCGATCTCGGCCTTACCCTGCCGCGAGATCGCCACCAGGTGACGCGCGGCCCGTAGCCGGAAGATGCGGCGCTCGAGGGCGCAGACGAGGTGGTGGTAGGGATTGGCGCCCGGCCGCCGGCCCATCGCGGCCAGGTACGCGCGGTGGCATCCCTCCCCCGCCCGGTAGAGATCCTGGCGGAGCACGCGCTCGTGGCTCTGCACCAGGTCGTAGCCGTGGCGCGCCGCCTCACGCTGCGCGGCGAGCGCGAAGGAGAGCAGCCGCAGGGTGGACGGATGCCGCAGGATCGGCACCCGCCGCACCGGCACCCCCGGCACGTCGGGCTGCCGCCGCGTGCTGATCAGCTCGACGGCGTGCCCGGCGCGCCCGAGCGCGCCGAGCAGGCCGGCGGTGGCGGTCTCGATGCCGCCGTGGAAGGAGAACGGCCGGCAGACGAGGGCGAGCTTCATCGGCCGGCGCGCGACCGCCGCGCGCGGACGCGCTCCACGAGCGGGAACAGCGCGCGCCGCGCCGCCTCGAAGCTGTAGCGCTCCACCGCGCGGCGGCGGGCCGCGTCCCCCAGGGCGCGCGCCTCCTCGGGTCGATCGAGCAGGCGAGCGATCGCCGCGCGGAGGCCGGCCACGTCGCCGGGCTCGACGAGGAGCCCGCAGCCCTCGAGGATCTCGGGGATCATCGACACGCGCGTCGAGACCACCGGGCGGCCGAGGGCCATCGCGTCGAAGAGCTTGGCCGGGACCTGTCCGCGCGTGTCGCTGCTGTCGCGCTGCGGGACCACCACCACGTCCGCCGCCCCGAGGTAGGCCGGGACCTGCGCGATCGGGACGTGCCCCACGAGCCGGGCGGCCGGGTGGTGCGCCGCCACCGCCCGGCCCGTGGCCGAGGCCGGGTCAGTGCCCACCAGGGCGAGCACCACGTCCGGTCGGCCGAGCCGGCCCACCGCGGCGGCCAGGTCGAGCACGCCCTTGTAGGCGCGGGGCGTGCCGAGGAACATGACCACGTGCTCCTTGTCCACGCCCAGCCGCTCGCGGGCCGGCCGGGGATCGACCCGGCCCGGGGCCCAGCGGTCCGTGTCGCGGACATGGGGGATCAGCACCCCGCCGAATCGCCGCTCGAGAAAGCGCGAGGCGACCGTGATCCCGTCTGCCAGCCCCCTCAAGCGCTCCATCAGCCATGTCCACGTAAGACCAGTGGGGTTCGAGAGATTGAGCGCACGGCCGATGGTGCCCCACGCCCCGCCGCGCAGGAAGAAGCCCACCTCCCAGTCATCGATGTCGAGGAGCATCGGCCGATGCCCGGCGAGCCGGGCCAGATAGCCGATGCCGGCGCTCGTGAGCCGCGGCTTGGAGGCGTAGAGCAGGTCTCCGTCGGCCAGGCGCGCGAGACCGGGCAGCCGGGCGGCGAAGCCCGGCAGGCGTCCGCCGGGGATCGAGCGGACTGGGATCGCCTCCTCGGCCAGCGGCTCCCAGACCGTGGGGCCGAAGCGCGGGCCCACGATCTCCACCGCCCCCAGCGGCTCGAGCAGGCGGGCCAGCAGCCAGGCGCGCCCGACCGCATTGTCGGAGACGTCGAAGCAGAGGACCGAGGTCTTCACGACGACGGGGGGGACGAAGGCCCCGCGACCGACCGGTACATCGCGGTGAGGCGCTCGGCGAGCCGGGCGCCCGAGTATCGCGCGTGGACCAGCGCCGCGCCCGCCGCGCCGATCTCGCGGCGGCGGGCCGGGTCGTCCAGCAGGCGGGCGACCGCCTCGCCCAGGGGGCCGGGCTCGCCCGCCGGGACCAGCAGCGCGGTGCGACCGTCCTCCAGGATCTCGGGCACCACGCCCACGCGACTGGCCACGACCGGCACGCCCGAGGCCAGGTACTCGAAGAGCACGCGCGACATGCCGTCCGACTCGAGCGCGGAGTAGAGCGCGATGTCGAGCGCGGCCATCGCGGCCGGCAGGTCGTCGACGAAGCCGAGGATCGAGATGCGGTCGCGGAGCCCGGCCGCCTCGACCTGGGCGCGCACGCGCGCGGCGAAGGGCCCCTCGCCGATCAGGAGCAGATGGAAGCGGCGCCCCTCGGCCGCCAGCCGCGCCGCCGCCTCGACCGCCGTCCGCTGACCCTTCATCACCCGGAAGCCCGAGACGAGGCCGATGATCGGCACGTCGGGCGGCACCCCCAGCGCGGCCCAGATCCCGCTGTCGCGCACCGGCCGGGCGTCGGGGCGGAACCGGTCGACGTCCACGCCCCCCGGCATCGTCACCACGCGATCCTCCGTCGCGAGACCGCCGGCCACCAGCTGGCGGCGGATGGCCTCGGTGACGGTGACGATCCGGTCGGTCGCGCGGCCGTAGAGCCAGCGGTTGAGCGCGTGCGGCCGCACCGGCTGCACGATGTGCCGCGTGCGCACGAGCGGCCGACGCAGAGACGACGCGCGGTTCGCGATCGCGGCCAGCCAGTGCTCCTTGCCCCGGTGGACGTGGAGGATCTGCGCCTCGGGCAGCCAGGACACCAGCCGGCGCACGTCGAGGCCGTCGGCCAGGGGGCCGACGCCGCTCGTGAGGGTGAGGGTCTCGATCCGGCTCACGCCCGATTCCCGCGCACGCCGGATCACGCGCGCCTCGCTGCGGCGCTTGCACACGAGCGTGACGTCGTGGCCCGCCCGCTCGAGCTCGACGGTGGCGCGTGCGGCCCAGTAGGCGTCGGAGGACCAGCCGCGGCACGACACGATCTGGAGGATCGTCACCGGTCGCGCTCGCGCCGGCGCACGACCGTCCGGTAGATCGCCTCGACCTGGGCCGCGTGGGCGTCCGGTCCGAAGAGCGCCCGCGCGCGCTCGCGCCCGGCGCGGCCCATCGCCGCCGCCCGCTCCGGCGCGGCCACCAGCGCGCGCAGGGCCGACGCCACCGACTCCGGGCGGTCGTCGTCGACCAGGAGCCCGGTGACGCCGTGCACCACGGTCTCGGGCAGCGCGCCCACGCGGCGGCCCACCACCGGCCGGCCGGCCGCCATCGCCTCCAGGGCGGCGCGGCAGGACTCGTCGGAGCCCGCGCCCATCAGGGCGAACGCGTCGAGGGCCTGCAGCACACCGGGCAGGTCCACGTCCCGGTAGCCCGCGAACAGGACCTCACGGGCCAGGCCGCGCTCCGCGACGAAGGCCTCGAGGCGGGCGCGGGCCTCGCCCTTGCCGACGAGCAGGAGCCGCGCCTGCGGATACTCGGGGAGCAGCTGCTGGAAGCCGCGGATCAGGAGCTCGTGCCCGCGACGGGGCGCCAGGCGGGCCACGCAGCCGACGACCGGCGCGCTCCCGAGGTCGAACTCCTTGCGGACGGCGGCGCCGTCGCCCCCCGCGAAGCGCTCCAGGTCGACGACTCCGTCGACCCGCGTCAGGCGATCGGCCGGGATCCCGGCCCGGCGGCCGCGCTCCTCGATCTCGCGGCTCACCGCGATGAGCGCGTCGGTGCGGCGGTAGAGCCACGGCGAGGGCCACGAGAGTCGCACCGCGCGCGCGTTATGGAAGGTGCGGACGAGCCCGGCCCGGCCGCGGCCGAGCCAGCCGAGCCAGTGGTCGTGGGAGTGATGCACGTGCACCACGTCGACCGCCTCGGTCCGCACCGCCTGGCGCACGCGGCGCAGGTCGGCGAGCGCGTGGAGCGGATTGCCGCGCACCTCGAGCGAGAGGCCCGGCAGGGGCTCGAGGCCCGCCTCGCGCGCCTTCTGCTCGAAGCGATCGCCCGCGATGAGCCCGAGCAGCACGCGGTGGCCGCGCGCGCGGAGGCCGGTCGAGAGCCGGATGACCGGCTCCGCGCTGCCGGTCCACCAGCGATTGGCCACCAGGTGGAGCACGGTGAGCGGCGCCTCGCTCATGCGAGCAGCTCGCCGTAGAGCTGGAGGAGGCGGCCCACCGCGCTCTCGTGCGAGAAGCGCTCCTCCACCAGGACCCGCGCGGCGCTGGCGCGCCGGGCCGCCGCGGCCGGGTCGTCGAGCACGCGCTCGATCGCCGCGGCCAGGGCCGGGACCGATTCGCTCTCGACGAGCAGCCCGGTCTCTCCGTCCGTGACCACCTCCGGGATCCCGCCGATACGGCTCGCCACCACCGGGACGCCGGTCGCGAAGGCCTGGAGCAGCGCCTGGGGGACGCCCTCGGTGCGCGTCGAGGCGAGGACGAAGCAGTCCATGGTCCCGAGCAGCGCGGGCACGTCGGGGCGGAAGCCGGTGAAGACCACGGCCGCCGAGAGGCCCGCATCCCGGGCCAGCTGCTCCACCCAGGCGCGCCGGATCCCGTCGCCGACCAGCAGGAGCGAGGCGCAGGGGCGCTTCTCGCGCACGCGCGCGAAGGCCTGCAGGAGCTGGGGGTGGCCCTTCGACCCGCGGAACATCGCGACCGAGCCCACGACCGGCGAGCCCAGGCCGAGCTCGAGCGCGGTCTCCGGGGCGCGGCGGCCGAACGGGAAGGCGTCGAGGTTCACCCCGGCCGGGATCGCGATCACGCGCGCGGGCGGCACCCCCGCCGCGATCACCACCCGACGGATCGCCTCGCCGCTCGTGATGACCCGGTCCGCGAGCCAGCGGTAGACCGGATTGGGGCCCCGCCGGATCGCGATCGAGACGTGTCGCGTGCGCACCACCGGCACGCGGCAGAGGCGCGCGGCCATGCCGCCGAGCCACGCGTCGATCGAGCTGTGGGTGTGCACCAGGCTGACGCGCTCGCGGCGGATGAGGCGGACGAGGGCCCAGACCCCGCGCGGGTCGAGCGGGCCTCGCATGCGGATCGGCACCGCTTCGACCCCGGCCTCGCGCGCGCGCTCGAGCAGGCGGCCGTCCGGCTGGCAGGCGAGCAGGACGCGCCAGCCGCGCTCGGCGGTCCAGCGGGCCTCGTTGAGCGTGCGCACCTCCTGGCCCCCGAGTCCGGGCGAGGCCTCCGTGTGGAGAACGGTCTTCACGCGACCGCGCGCCTCACCTCGCGCAGCACCGTCTCCGGATCGAGCCGCGTCAGGCAGACGTGATCGATGGGACACGTGGGCAGGAAGCACGGCGCGCACGGCACCGGCCGGTCGAGCGATCGCGCCCCGCGCCCGCGCGGCGCGGTGAGCCGCCGGTCCGTCGGGCCGAAGAGCGTCACGGTGGCCACGCCGACCGCCGCGGCCAGGTGCGCGACCCCGGTGTCTCCGCTGACCAGGCAGCGCAGGCGCGTCAGAAGGCGGGCCAGGATCGCCGGGCGGTCCCGGCCCACGAGCGAGGCCAGCGGCCTCTCCGCCGCACGCGCCACC
>DATFAJ010000348.1:0-3409 GCA_035254745.1 Candidatus Methylomirabilota bacterium
CCCTGCCGGCTGATCGACTCCGGGTAGGGGGTGCCGAGGGCAAGCCGGCTGACGCCCAGGTGCTGGAGCGCGTCCCGCACCGCGTGCGCCGCGAGGAGGGCGGGCGCGCCACCGAGCTTCGCGAGCCGGTCGACCAGCGGCTGCTCGTGGCCGACGCCCAGAGCGTAGCTCGACGCGGTGTGAGCGAGCACGACCACGGTGGGACGCACCTGGCCGAGCGCCTGGGTGGGCGCGTCGAGCCCCTCGCGGTAGGCACGGGTGCGCTCCTCCATGCCGGCCGCGCCGCCCGCGGGCCCGTCGGCGGGCGGGGCCTGCATGCGGGCGAAGTGCAGGCTGACCCCGTCCGGCGCCATGCGATAGAGCTCCGGCTCGACGGTGGGATTGCCGGGTGGCACCAGGACTCCGATGCGCGCGCGCCAGCCGAACATCAGCCGCCCCCCTCGGGCGCGGGCGCCGGCGCCGGCGCGCCGGCGGGGCCGACCATGCGGACGAAGTTCGCCACCAGCGCCGGGCTGTGAAACGTCCCCACGCGCTCGGTGAGCACCTTCACCGCGAACTCGCGGGAGCGGGCCTTCGCGTACGGCCGCGTCGTGCAGATCGCGTCGTAGACGTCGGAGATGGCGGTCATCTGGCTCGCCAGCGTCGGCCGGCGTCCGACGCGCGGCACCGGGTAGTTCGGTTGCCCGTCGTAGCGCATGTGGTGCTCGTAGGCCACCAGGATCGCGAGCGGATGGGTGCCCTCCACGCCGCAGAGATGGGTGGCGCCCTCCTGGGCGTGACCCATCATGACCCGCCATTCGTCGCCCTCGAGCTTGCCCGGCTTGTTCAGGACCTCGAGGGGGATCCGGAGCTTGCCGATGTCGTGCAGGAACGCGGCGAGGCCGATGGCGTGCAGGCGCGCGCCCTCGATGCCGAAGGAGCGGGCCTGGGCCAGGGTCAGGAGCGAGACGTTCACCGAGTGCACGAAGGTGTAGTCGTCGTGGGTCTTGAGCGGGGCCAGGGGCAGGATCTCGCGGGTGGCGCGCTGCAGCGCGTCCATGAGGCTCCACACCACCTGCTCGAGGCGGACGAGCCCGCCGCGGCGGTCGGAGCGGAACTCGGTGAAGGCGTCGCGGGCGCCGTCCACGCTCTGCCCGGTCAGGGCCTCGATCACCGAGTCCTCGCCACCTCCCCCGCCCCCGCCGCCGCCCGGCCCCGCACCCGCTCCCGCGCCGATGCCGGGGCCGGGGCCCTCGAGCGGGGACGTCTGCAGCTCGACGCGGCCGACCACGATGTGCCGTGTCGACACCGGCGCGCCGCCCCGGGCCATCGGGGTGAGGAAGCGGACGCATTCCTCCACGTCGAGGCCGCGGCCGATCGTGAGCCGCTCGACGCTGCGCCGGGTCAGCGCGCGGATGAACTGCTGGTGGTACAGGCTGCCGGTGCGCAGCGGCTGGTTCTCCACCACGAGGTCCTGGCCCACCACCAGGAAGGTCAGCGACTCCTTCTGGTACTCCTCGCACGCCGCCGCCACCGTCTCCAGGATGCGGTCGACGTGGCTCGTGAGGGCGGGATGCTCGGACCCGTAGAGCGCGCGCATGTTGATGCCGGCGACGAGGCTCACCACCAGCCGGTCGACCGCCGACAGCGCGCCCGGGAGGGCCGGCTCGCTCATGACGACGCGCCGGCCCGGTTGAGGGCCCGGCAGATGTCGCGGATCAGGTTGTCGCGCGACTTCTCGCCTCGCGCCACGTAGGGCGCGCGCGCGGCCTGGTCGTAGGAGCCGAGCAGCCGGTAGGCGGCCCGCCGCTCCTCGAGGGCCACCACCGGGAACGGCCGCTCGCGGAAGAAGCGATCGAGCCGCGGGAGCACCGCGGGGTCGGCGAAGTCGGCCAGGGCGCGCAGGGCCTTGAGCCGGAGCGACCGCCGGCGGCCGAGGAAGTCCCAGCGGAGCAGGATCTCGACGAGCAGATCGGTGGCCTGGGTGATCCCGTGCTGGCCGGAGAGCAGCACCGCCGCTTCCGCGAGCCGCGGATCCGGATGGTGGATGGTCCGCGCGAGGAGGTCCCGGGGCACCTTGGTGTCGAAGGCGAAGAGCGCGCGAATGGCCTCGAGCCGCACGCGGAGGTCCGGGTGATCCGCGCAGCGCAGGATCTCGCTCATCGCGGTCTTGTCGTGGACGCGACGGAGCAGGAGCACCATGTTCCGCACCACGTACCAGCGCGAGTCGGCGAGGAGGCGCCGCGTCTCCGGCACGATGGCGGGGCCGAGCGACGCGGCGAGCTCGATGAGACGGAGGCGCCGGACCCGGTCCGGCTCCGCGGCCAGCGCCTCGAGCAGGCCGTGGGCCGCGGAGGCCCCGAGGGCCAGGATCAGGCTCTGCACCTGCACGAAGGGAGGGCCGCCCGGCTGCCGGCTCGCGGCCACCAGCGCGGCCAGGGTCCGGGCGTCGGCCAGGCCCTCCACGAACTCGTCGAGCGACTGCCGGCGCTCGGCCTGGCTCGGGTCGGCGGCCAGCTCGCGGATGGCCCGGATCATGGCGATCGCCTGCGCGAAGCGACTCGCCTGGAGCGCGCGGATGAAGATCTCACGCAGGCGGCCCAGCACGAGCGGCCGCACCACGTCCGGCGAGCCCGCGGTCATGTCGAGCAGCGTCGTCACCACGCGGCGCTCGATCGCGTCGTCGTTCTCGGTGTCGGGGCCGAACGCGTCCGGGTCGGCGGCCAGCTCGACCGCGATGGCGGCCAGGTCGACGGTCGGCTTCTGGGCGAGGAGCGCCCGATGATCCTCCGGGTTGTAGCGGTCCACGTCCTCCTCGCGGAAGAGGGCGGCCATCGCCGCGAAGTCGGCCGGCGGCTCGGGCAGGCCCGGGCCCGGAGGCAGGTCCTCGTGTGCCTCGGCGAGCGCCTGCGCCATGCGGAGCGCGTGGCTCGAGAGCTGGCCCCGCTCCTGCGCCAGGCGGCGGAGCCCCCGGAGCACGTCCGCGGGGGGCAGCGCCGCGGCGAGGCTCGCCAGGTGCGCGCTCGAGGCCTCGTCGGTCGCGAGGACCCGGAGGGCGGCGGCCAGCACCGGCTCGCGGACCTCGGTCGGCAGGGCACGGATGAGCTGGACGATCTGCGGCGCCAGGGTCTCGCGCCCCGGGCCATCGGCGCTCTCGAGCCGGGCCGCGACCGCGGCGGCGAGGGTGTGCGCGGCCGCGAGCCCGAGCCGGGCGCCGTGGCCGCGGCCGCCCGTCTCACTACCCGACGGCTGGACCTGGCCCCAGCCGCCTCGCGCGGTTCCGCCGGTCCCGCCGCCCCCGGGCCCCGGCCACGTGCCTCCGGGTCTGCCTCCCCCGGGTCCCCCCCCGCCTGGTCCTCCGCTCCCGGCCCCGCCGCCCGCCACGCCGCCGCCGCCCGGCCCACCCCCGGGCCCACCGCCCGCGCCGGGT
>DATFAJ010000349.1:0-3493 GCA_035254745.1 Candidatus Methylomirabilota bacterium
GCCCAGTACATGGAGGGGATCTTCGATCCGGGCATGACCACGGAGGTCCACTACCACCCCGGACCGGAAGCGGTGTACACGACGGCGGGCGCCATCTGTTTCGAGACGCCGCACGGGACGGTGCGGGGCGGCGCCGGCCAGGCCGTCGTCATGCCGGCCGGCCATCTCCACTCCCTGACCGCCACCGGCTCCGCCCAGCGCCGCTCGATCGCGCTGGTCGTACACGAGAGCGACCGGCCGTGGCGGCTCCCCTCGTCGGACTGGGTCCCCAAGGGCCTGTGCAGGGAGTGAAATGACCCCCGAGGCGCTGCTCGAGCGGAGCTACCCCGCGTTCAACGCCCGCGACATCGACGGGGCGCTGGCCGCGATGCACCCCGACGTGGACTGGCCCAACGGCATGGAGGGCGGGCGCGTCCACGGCCATCGCGCGGTCCGCGAGTACTGGACCCGCCAGTGGGGCCTGATCGATCCGCGGGTGGAGCCGCGGGGCTTCGCCACCGAGGCCGACGGGCGGGTCGCGGTGGACGTGCGTCAGGTGGTGCGCGACCGGGCCGGCGCGCTCCTCAAGGACGAGGCGGTGCAGCACGTGTACCGGCTCGAGGACGGCCTGGTCCGCGCCATGGAGATCCGCCCCGTGCCCCGCCGCTGAGCCGCCGGCTCACCCGCGGATCACCAGCACCAGGCCCGAGAGGAAGAGCACCCCGAACACGACGCGGCGGAAGCGCTCCCGGTCCAGGCGGGCGAAGAGCAGCATGCCCCCCGCGAGCCCGGCCACCGCGGGCAGGGCGTAGAGCCAGGTCAGGTGCCAGATCTCCCGGTCAAGCAGCCCGGCCCACCAGTAGCCGAGCAGGATCACGGCCTGGTTGATCATCAGGAACGCCTGGATGTTCGCCTTCACGGTGCGCGCGCTCCAGCCCTGGGCCGCCGCGTAGAGGATCACCGGCGGCCCCGGGGTGCCGATCGCGCCGCCCAGCAGGCCCGCCGCGAGGCCCGCGCCGAGGCCCCACCCGCGCCCCTCGAGGCGGTCCGGATAGAGGCCGCGCCACTCGAGCGCCACGATCACGAGGAGCACCAGGCCGATCAGTCGCTTGAGGAGCTCGGCGGGGAGGGCGGCCAGCAGCCAGATCCCGGCCGGGGTCGCCAGCACGCTGCCCACCACGAGCTCGATCATGCCCGCCCGCCGGAAGTCGCGGCGCAGCGGGATGAAGATGACCACGATGAACGCGGTCGCGAAGAGCGTGATCAGGACCACCGCCTGTTGCGGCGACATCAGGAAGGGCAGGAAGGCCAGCGAGACCAGCCCGATGCCGAAGCCGGCCAGCCCCTGGACGAACGAGGCCGCCGCGACGACGACCGCGCCGACCGCCCACGCGAGCGACAACGGGGACGGGCCTAGAACTTGGTGGGCCAGCCGGCGAGCCGATGCCGGCCGATGGCGGTCCGCGTGCGCGCCTGGGCGAGGAAGCGGATGACGAGATCGCGGGTGTCGGCGGGATCGATCACGTCGTGGACGAGGTGCCGCGCGGCCGCGCCGTAGGGCAGGGTGTCGAGCTCCCACTGGGCGAGGAGGGCCTGGCGCCGCGCCGCGCGCTCCTCGGCGGGCAGGCGGCCCAGCTCCGCCCCGTGGACCACGTTCACGCCGGTGGCCGGGTCCATGAACGACATCTCGGCGGTGGGCCACGCGAGCAGGAGGTCCGCGTAGCCTCCGCCGCCCATGTTGAAGTAGGCCTGACCGTAGGTCTTGCGCACGATGATCGACACCCGCGGCACCGTGACCATGCCGAGGGCCTCCATCCAGGTGATGATCTTGGCCGCCACGCGGCGGCGCTCGGCGTCGCGCCCGATGAAGAAGCCGGGGATGTCGTGGAGGAAGACGAGCGGGATGTTGAAGGAGTCGCAGAGGGCGAGGAACGACGTCGCCTTGTCGCAGCCGTCGGCGTCGCACGCGCCGCCCTTCTGGATCGGCTGGCTCGCGACGAAGCCGACGACGTGCCCGCCCATCCGCGCCAGCGCGGTGACGAGGCTCCGGCCGAAGCGCTCCTTGACCTGGAAGATCTCGCCGCCGTCGGCCAGGCGCCGCAGCACCCGGGCCATGTCGTAGGCTCGGTTGCGCGCCTCGGGCACCAGATCCGCGATCGTGCCCATCTCCGCGCCCGAGCCCGCCGGCACCTCGGCGACCGGCGGCGCCTGCCGGTGGTGGGAGGGCAGGTAGGAGAGGAACCGCTTCACCAGGGCCAGGCACTCGTCCTCGGTCCGGCCCGCCGCGTCGGCGAGGCCGGTCTCCTCGGTGTGGAGCTTCACGCCGCCGAGCTCCTCGGGAGAGATCTTCTCGCCGGTGGCCAGCTCCAGCACCCGCGGTCCGGACACCGCCATCGAGGCGCCCTCCAGCATCACCACGAAGTCGGAGAGGCACGCGTTCCAGGTGGGCAGCCCGTAGGACTGGCCGAGCACCGCGGTCACCATCGGCACCCGTCGACGCCGGGTGCCGTAGTAGGTGGAGTTGCCGAAGGAGGCGATGCCCGCCGAGCCCATGATGTCGGGCATGCGCGCGCCGCCCGCCTCGGCCAGGTAGACGATCGGCAGGCCCCGGCGCGCGGCGAGGCGCTTGAGCTCGGCCTCCTTGTGCGAGGCGACCCGGCTCGAGGTGGCCGCCAGCACCGTGAAGTCGTTGGAGCAGACGACCACCGGGCGGCCGTCGATGCGGCCGAAGCCGCCCACCTTGGAGTCGGCCGGCGTCTCCGCCTCCATGCCCGGCACGTCGGAGGTGTTGAAGGTGCCGATCTCGAGGAACGAGCCCGCGTCGAGCAGGCGCTCCACCCGCTCCCGCGCGTTGAGCGCGCCCGCGGCCCGGCGGCGCGCGAGCCGCTCGGGCCCGCCCATGCCGCGTGCCTTCGCGCGCCGGGCGTGAAAATCCTTCATCCGCTCGTCCCAGGCCATGGCGGGGCATTGTAGCAGTCCGAGCGCTTGGGTACACTGCGGGGGCACGATTCCACCCACGCCCGATCGGAGGCCGCGCGCAATGAAGCACCACCAGGTCTATCGCACCGAGCTCACCCCCGTGAGCTTTCTCGTCCGCAGCGCCTACGTCTTTCCCGACAAGACCGCGGTGGTGCACGGCAAGCGGCGGTACACGTACCGCCAGTTCGGGGAGCGGGTGAACCGGCTGGCCTCCGGGCTGCGCCGGGCCGGCATGCACAAGCACGACCGGGTGGCCTTCCTCTGCCCCAACGTCCCGGCGATGCTCGAGGCGCACTACGGGGTGCCCGCGGCGGGCGGCGTGCTGGTGGCGATCAACACGCGGCTGTCCTCCGAGGAGATCGGCTACATCCTCCAGCACTCGGGCGCGAAGTTCCTCTTCGTCGACGCCGAGCTCGAAGGGCTGATCAAGCCGCTCGGCCTCGACGGCCTGCGCCCCGGGATTCTTGTAGTCCGGGTCGACGACACCGGCGCGGCCGGCGATCCCTACGAGGACTTCCTCGCCGGCGGGTCGCCA
>DATFAJ010000350.1:0-3089 GCA_035254745.1 Candidatus Methylomirabilota bacterium
GGGGGCCGCGTTGGGGGCGCCGCACACCACCTGGAAGTGGCGCTCGGGCAGGGCGACGCGCACGAGCCGGTTCTGGTGGCCGGCCGCGCTCAGCCCGAGGTCGCGCTCGATGACCTCGATCTCGCCCACCACCACGCCCGAGAGGCCGTCGACCACCGGGGCGATCTGCTCCACCCCGATGCCCGCGTTGGTGAGCCGGTCGGCCACCGCGCGGGCGTCGAGATCCGTCTCGACGAACTCCTTGAGCCAGCGGTACGGGATCTTCATCGCCCGGGCAGGCCGCCGAACTGCTGGAGGAAGCGGAGATCGTTGTCGAAGAACAGGCGGATGTCGTCGATCTCGTACTTGAGCAGGGCGACCCGGTCGATCCCCATCCCGAAGGCCCAGCCGGTGACCTCCTCCGGGTCGTAGCCGACGTTGCGGAGCACGTTCGGGTGGACCATGCCCGAGCCCAGGATCTCGAGCCAGCCCGACTCCTTGCAGAAGCGGCAGCCGTCGCCGCCGCACTTGAAGCAGCGCACGTCGACCTCGGCAGAGGGCTCGGTGAACGGGAAGAACGAGGGGCGGAAGCGCACCGCGGACTTCGGCCCGAACATCTCCCGCGCGAACAGCTGCAGGGTGGCCTTGAGATCGGCCATCGTGATGTGCTTGTCGACCGCGAGCCCCTCCACCTGGTGGAACATCGGCGAGTGGGTCGCGTCGAGGATGTCGCGCCGGTAGACCTTGCCCAGGCAGATGATCCGCACCGGCGGCCGCTGCGCCTTCATCGTCCGGATCTGCACCGGCGAGGTGTGGGTGCGCAGGAGCGTGTCCGCCGAGAGGTGAAACGTGTCCTGCATGTCGCGCGCCGGGTGGTCGTCGGGGAAGTTGAGCGCGGCGAAGTTGTAGTAGTCGGACTCGACCTCGGGCCCCTCCGCGACCGAGAAGCCGAGCCCCTCGAAGACCTCGATGATCTCCTCGGTCACCCGGGTGAGCGGATGCACCGCGCCCGGGAGCGGGCGGCGTCCCGGCAGCGTGAGGTCGGGGCGATCGGCCGCGAGGGTGCGGCGGTGCTCCTCCGCCTTCAGGCCCTCGAGCCGCGCCGCGATCGCGGCCTCGACCTCACCCTTGGCCCGGTTGGCCTGCTCGCCCACCTTGGGCCGCTCCGCGGCCGGGATGCCGCCCAGCGAGCGGAGCAGAGTGGTGAGCTGGCCGGCGCGCCCCAGCATGCGGACGCGCACCTGCTCGAGGTCGGACGTGGAGCGGGCCCCGGCGACCTCCGCCAGGGCCCGGTCGAGGACCTCCTGGACCCGCGGGTCCCCCGCCACGCTCAGGCGCGCTGGGCGCGAGCCGTCTCGGCCAGCTTGGCGAAGGCCGTCGGATCGGACACCGCGAGCTCGGCGAGGATCTTGCGATCGAGCGCGATGCCCGCCTTCTTGAGCCCGGCCATGAAGGTGGAGTAGGAGAGCCCCACCTGCCGGCAGGCCGCGTTGACCCGGATGATCCAGAGCGAGCGCGCCCGCCGCTTCTTCTGCTTGCGTCCCCGGTAGGCGAAGGCGCCCGCGCGGAGCACCGTCTCCGCGGCCGGGCGGTAGAGCTTGCGCCGCCCGCCGAAGTAGCCCTTCGCCTGCTTGAGGATCTTCTTCCTGCGCTGGCGGGTCTTGGCCCCGCCTTTTGCCCGTGGCATGACTGACTCCCTGTTGTTAGAGGTACGGAACCAGTCTCTTCAGGCGTGGCTGGTCCGCCTGGGAGATCATCCGGGCCTTCCGGAGCCGGCGCTTGCGCTTGGGGCCCTTGGCCTCGAGCAAGTGCCGCTTCCACCCGCTGCGCCGCTTGAGCTTGCCGGAGGCGGTGGCCTTGAGCCGCTTGGCCGCCGCCCGCCTGGTCTTCATCTTCGGCATATGGTATGTCGTTCCTTCCTCATTCCCCTCTCCCCTCAGGGGAGAGGGCAGGGTGAGGGGTGGTCACGGTTGTCCGCTAGTGCGGCTTCGGCGAGAGGATCATGCTGAGCATGCGGCCTTCCATCCGGGGATGGTTCTCGATGACCGCGATGTCCTGCATGCCCTCCACCATCTTGTTGAGCATCTTCCAGCCGAGCTCGGTGTGCGCCATCTCGCGCCCCTTGAAGCGCACCGTGACCTTGGCCTTGTTGCCCTCTTCCAGGAAGCGCCGCACGTGCTTGGCCTTGAAGTCGAAGTCGTGGGTGTCGGTCTTCGGTCCCAGCTTGACCTCTTTCACCTGGATGATCGTCTGCTTCTTGCGCGCATCCTTCTGACGCCGCGCCTGCATGTACTTGAACTTGCCGAAGTCCATGATCCGGCAGACCGGCGGCTGCGCCTCCGCCGCCACCTCCACCAGGTCCATCTCCCGCTGGCGCGCGAGGTCCAGGGCCTGCTGGATCGGCAGGATCCCGAGCTGCTCGCCGTCGGCCGACACCACTCGCACTTCCCTCACCCGAATGCCTTCGTTGATCCGGATGTCTTTTGACTGGATGGCGCGCGCTCCTTCGGTTTCTGGGGCCGGCTCAGCCGGCGCGGCCCACGGTGAGGGTGGCGGAACGGCTAGAGATCTCGGCGATGAGCTCGGCCACGATGCGCTCCACCGGCACCGCACCCAGGTCCTCGCCCGTCCGGCGGCGCAGGCTCGCGGCGCCGCTCTGGGCCTCCCGCTCCCCCACGACCAGCATGTAGGGCACCTTGCGGAGCTGGGCGTCGCGGATGCGGTAGCCGAGCTTCTCGTTGCGGTCGTCGAGCTCGGCGCGGATCCGCGCGGCCCGCAGCGCCGCGAACACCTTGCGGCCGTACTCGCCGTGCTTCTCGCTGATCGGCAGCACCCGCGCCTGAATCGGCGCCAGCCATGTCGGAAAAGCGCCGGCAAAGTGTTCGGTGAGGATCGCCACGAACCGCTCGTAGGAGCCGAAGATCGCGCGGTGGATGACCACCGGGCGCTTGGGCTGGCCGTCCGTGTCGATGTACTCGCACTGCATGCGCTCGGGCAGCATCGTGAGATCGACCTGGATCGTCGCGAGCTGCCACTGGCGGCCCAGCGCGTCCTCCACGTCGATGTCGATCTTGGGCCCGTAGAAGGCCCCGCCGCCCTTGTCGAGGTCG
>DATFAJ010000351.1:0-4855 GCA_035254745.1 Candidatus Methylomirabilota bacterium
GATCTGGGTCTTCTCCTCGTCGCCGAAGAGGCCGTCCTCGCCCGCGTGCGGGTTGAGCCCGCACACCGCGATCCGCGCCCGCGGGCGCCCGAGCCCGGTCATGGTCTGCTGCGCGAGCTGGATGACGCGGCCCACCCGCTCGCGGGTCACCAGGTCCGGCACGCGCCGCAGGGCCACGTGGGTGGTCACGTGGATCACGCGCAGCTCCTTGCCCATCAGCAGCATCGCGAAGTCCCGGGTCGCGGTCAGCCGGGCCAGGATCTCGGTGTGGCCGGAGTGCTGGACGCCGGCGGCCGCGAGCGCTTCCTTGTTGACCGGGGCGGTGACGATGGCGTCGATCTTCCCGGCCTGGCAGAGCCGCACCCCGGCCTCGATGTAGGCATAGGCGGCCCGTCCGGCCTCCGCGCTCACGGTGGACTTGGGCAGGGTCGCGCAGTCCACGTTGGCGAGGTCCAGGCACTCGAGGTGCCCCGGCCGGAACTCGCAGGCGTCCACCGAGGCGACCGCGTGGAGCGTGAGCGGCGAGCGGAGCAGACCCAGCGTGGCCGCCATCACGGACCGGTCGCCGATCACCACCGCGCGGCAGGCGGCGGCGACCTCCGGGCGGGCCAGCGCCTTGGCGGTGATCTCGGGGCCGACCCCGGCGGGGTCGCCCATGGTGATGCCGAGCACGGGAGCGCGGGCAGCGGTCACGAAGTTCCTCCGAGGAGCGCGGTGAAGAGATCCGGCCGGCCGAAGCCGCCGGCCTTGGTGAGCACGGGGAGGGTGGCCGCGCCGTCGCGGGTCAGGCGCCCCAGCGCCAGGCCGTCGGCGGGCGCGCCGAGCAGCTCGAAGCGTCGGGGCCGGAGCGCGCGGATCAGGGCGTGGGCGGTGTCGCCACCGGTGACCGCCACCAGGTCGGCGCGCGCGCGGTCGAGCACGCGCGCCGCGGTGTCCGCCAGGCGCCGGGCGATGGTCTCGCGGGCCATGGGGGCGGAGGCGCTCGCCACCACCGCGGGCCGCCCGCGCTCGAGCGCGGCGATGGCGGGCGCCGGATCGCCCCGGCCGGAGGCGTCGACGGTCACCACCGCGACGCCGGCGCGCTCGAGCGCGTCCAGCTGGGCCCGGCTGGCCGGATGGAGGCTGCCGACCACGACGAGCCGCGCCCGGCCGGCGGGCAGGGCGACCGCCGGTCCGGTCATCCCGAGCGCCTCGCTCAGCGCGCGCCCCAGGCCCGCCGAGCCCGCGGCCAGCGTGCCCGGCACCGAGAGGGCGGCCCGGGCCAGGCTCGCGAGGTCGGCGTCGGTGGTCGCGTCCGCGGCCACCACGGCGCCGCGGTGCTGCTCGAGCACGTGGGCGATCTTCTCGCAGCCGGCCCGCACGTCGTCGAGGCCGAGGGCGATCACCGGCACGGCACCGGCGAGCAGCGCGGCTAGGTCCGAGGTGCCTCCGCGGAAGCCGGGATCGCGGCCGATGGGGGATTCGTGAACCGGGACGGAGTCGACCAGGAGGCGGCCGTGACTGACCACACGACGCAGGGCGGGGAACGCGGGACACACGAGCGCGCCCGCGAAGGGCGGCCCCTGCTCGAGCAGCACGGCCAGCTCGGCGGCCACCGGCCCGCGCATGGTCGAGTCGATCTTCTTGAACACCGGGCCCTGCCCGAATCGCGCGTGGAGCCGCCCGGCCGCGTCGCGGAGGGCGGCCGCGGCGTCCGCGTCGGCGAGCATGCGGGTCTCGGTGTCGATCGCGACGACGCGCCGCTCGTCGGCCGTGAGGATGGGGGGCACCGCCACCGCGACCGGTCCCGAGCCCGCGAACAGGCAGCCCGTGTCGCACGCGCCGGTGAGGTCGTCCGCGAGGATCGTCACCACGGGGAGGGGCGTCGCCGCCATGGGTGCATCACCCTACCATGAATCGCGATCGTGTCGAGCAGGCCCCGGCCGCCCGGGGCCGGAGTGAGCGCAGTGTATACTGACCGCGTGAAAACCCGCGTCGTCGTGGCGTTCGTCGCCCTTGCCACGGTGCTCCTGGCCGGTCGAGTGGCCCCGGCCGAGGACCCGGTGGCGGCGCTCTCGCTCATCCGACCCAAGCCGGTCAAGGACGCCCCCGATTTCCAGGTCCGCACCCCGGACGACCGTGTGCTCCGCCTGGGCGACTTCAAGGGCAAGGTCGTCTTCCTGAACTTCTGGGCGACCTGGTGCGAGCCCTGCCGCGAGGAGATGCCCAGCATGGAGCGCCTGCACCACGCCTACAAGGACCGCGGGCTCGTGGTGCTGGCCATCTCGCTCGACTCGCAGGGGGCGAGCGTGGTCAACCCCTTCGTCAAGAAGTTCGCGCTCACGTTCCCGGTGGGCCTCGATCCGAAGATGGTGGTGCGCGAGCGGTACGGGGTCTGGGCGGTGCCGTCGACCTTCATCATCGATCGGCAGGGCAAGCGGGTGCTCTTCGCCAACGGCTCGCGCGAGTGGGACAGCAAGCCGGCCCACGCCCTCATGGAGTCCCTGCTCCAGTGAGCGAGTCCCTCGGGGTCCTGGTGGCCTTCTCGGCCGGGTTCTTCTCGTTCCTCTCGCCGTGCGTGCTCCCGCTCTTCCCGTCGTACCTGTCGTTCATCACCGGGATGTCGGTGGATCGCCTCACGAGCGAGGTCACCGCCGGGGCCCGCACCCGCGTGCTCCTGCACTCGCTGGCCTTCATCGTGGGCTTCAGCGTGGTGTTCGTGAGCCTCGGGGCCTCCTTCAGCGCGGCGGGCCAGTTCCTGCTCGACTACCGCGACGCCATCCGGATCGGCGGCGGCGTGCTCATCATCGTCTTCGGCCTCTACATCGCGGGCGTGCTGCGCGTCGGCATTCTCGGCCGCACCCAGCAGCTGCAGATCCGCAGCAAGCCGGCCGGCCTGCTCGGCTCGTTCCTGGTGGGGCTCACCTTCGCCATCGGCTGGACGCCCTGCGTCGGTCCGATCCTGGGCTCGATCCTCACCCTGGCCAGCAACGACAAGACGGTGGGCCAGGGCACCGCCCTGCTGCTGTTCTACTCGGCCGGCCTCGGCGTGCCGTTCCTGCTCTCCTCGATCGCGCTCGGCAGCTTCCTCCGGTTCTTCAAGCGCTACCGCCCGTTCATTCCCATCGTGGAGCGGGCCGCGGGCGTGCTCCTGGTGGCGGTGGGCCTGCTGGTGGTCACGAACTACTACGTGCTGCTGAACTCCTGGGCCGTCAGCCTCACCCCCGAGTGGCTGCTCAAGCGTCTCTAACCGACGGAGGCCGCGCATGGTGATCAACCGGGTAGGGCCCCTCTCGAGCGCGAAGGTGGTCGGCCTGCTCTACACGATCGTGGGGCTGGCGATGGGCGCGTTCCTGACGCTCGTGGCCGCGATCGGCGGCTTCGGCCACCGCGGCCCCGCCGGCCCGTTCTTCGGAATCGCGGCCGTCGTGTTCCTGCCGGTGACCTACGGGGTCATGGGCTTCGTGATGACCCTCATCATGGCCGCGCTCTACAACGCGCTCGCGAAGCTGGTGGGGGGCGTGGAGATCGATCTCCGCTGAGCGGCCGCTCAGGTGAGCGCGCGGAGCCACCGCGCGATCTCGTCCTGGACCCGGGCGAAGACCTGCGCCTGGGGCACCGGTCCCCGCTTCGGCACCGCGAAGGAGTGATCGCCGCCCTCGACCACGTGGACGCGGACGGCGGGACCGAGGGGTGCGAGCAGCGGCGCCAGCTCCTCCGGCGTGCCGAACGCGTCGCGCGACCCCTGCACGAACAGCATCGGCTCCCGGATGCGCGCGAGATGCTCGGCCCGGAGTCGCTCCGGCTGGGCCGGCGGGTGGAGCGGGTAGCCCAGGAAAACCAGGCCGGCCAGGCCCTCGAGCCCGGCGGCGGCCACGTGCGAGGCCATGCGGCCGCCGAGCGACTTGCCGCCGATGACCAGCCGGTCCCGGGCGGCATCGGCCCGGTCGCGCACCGCCGCGATCACGGCGCGAAAGGCGGCCTCGAGGATCGGCGCCCGGTCCGGCAGGCGACGGCCTTGCTCCATGTACGGGAAGTTGAACGTCACGGTGGAGAACCCGCGGTCGGCGAGGGCCTGCGCGAACGCGACCATGAAGTCGCTCGTCTGCGGGGCCCCGGCGCCGTGCCCGAGCACCAGGGTGAGCGCCCCCGCGGGCTCCGCGGCGGGATAGCGCAGCGCGGTGACGCTTCCGGAGGCGACGGCGACCCGCATCGACTCGGGCACGGCCGGCGCTAGCCGAGGAGGTTCTCGGCCGCCTCCATCAGGGTCTCGGAGAGGGTCGGGTGCGCGTGGATGGTGGCGGCGACGTCCTCGACGAGTGCCGCGGTCTCGACCGCGAGCGCCGCCTCCGCGATCAGCTCGCCGGCTCCGGGGCCCACGATGCCGACGCCGATCACGCGTCCCGACCCGGCGTCGGCCACCAGCTTGGTGAGCCCGTCCGCGCGCCCGATCGTCGCCGCGCGCCCGGAGGCCGCCCACTGGAATTTCGAGACCTTGGTCTCGATTCCCTGAGCCTTCGCCTGAGCCTCGCTCAGGCCGCACCAGGCGATCTCGGGGTCGGTGAAGACCACGGCCGGGATGGCCACGTTGTCGAACGCGGCGGGCCGCCCGGCCAGGGCTTCCGCGGCCACCTTGCCCTGCCGCATGGCCCGGTGGGCCAGCATCGGCTCGCCGGTGACGTCCCCCACCGCGTAGATGTGCGCGTCGCCCGTCCGGCAGCGGTCGTCGATCCGGATGAAGCCGCCACGGTCGGTGAGCCGGGCGCGGGTCGCCTCCAGGCCCAGGCCGGTGCTCCGGGCACGGCGGCCCACCGCGACGAGCACCCGGTCGAACACCTGGGGGCCCTGGCCCTCGAGCACGGCTTCGATGCGGTCG
>DATFAJ010000352.1:0-2696 GCA_035254745.1 Candidatus Methylomirabilota bacterium
CAGCGCCTCTTCTCCAACCTGAAGGACGCGTTCGCCTACTTCGGCGTCAGGGCGCTCTGGCGGGGCCGCGGACGCGGCGCCCGCACGACCGCCTGAGGCCGGCCTCACCTCAACCGAACGGAGCGACGCAATGCTGGCGAATCCCGGAGCCTCCTCGACCCAGCGGGTGCAGGTCGCGCCCGTGGAGGGCGCGGCCGCCCTCTTCACGCCCGAGTTCCAGGCCTATCTGCTGCGGCGGCACGACGATCTCGGGTCGCGGGTCCACGCGCTGCGCGCCAGGCGCGACGAGCGGCTGGTCCAGGCCCTCGAGCACGGCCGGCTGCCCTCGGCGCCCGCTCCGAGCGCGGCCAGCGGCGGCGACTGGAAGGTGCCTCCGGTGCCGAAGGACCTCGCCACGCCCGGCATCGAGATCTCGGGACCGTGCTCGATCACCAGCATGTTCATCAACGCGCTCAACCCGGGGCCGGAGGGCGAGCGGGCGGAGGGTGATCTCGACGACGACGAGGATTCGGCCGGCCATCGCCTCATCGACACGGTGCGCGCCTGTCACAACCGCCTGGCCGCGGTGAACCACGAGCTGCAGTACGTGGACCCCGAGCGCAAGAAGGAGTACCGCATCGCGCCCGGCGAGCTGCCGTTCTTCATGCACCGCGAGCGCGGGCTCCACCTCGACGAGCCCGAGGTCACGGTGGACGGGCGACCGATCTCCGCCGCCATCCTGGGGACCGCGCTCACCCTCTTCTATCCCGGGCGCGCCCAGGCCGGCCGGGGGCAGGGCATCTACTTCTACCTGCCCAAGGTCGACGGGGCCGAGGAGTGCGCCTGGTACCGCGACCTCTTCGACCGGAGCCGCGCGCAGCTGCCGTTCCTCAAGGACGCGACGATCCGGGCCATCCCGCTCGTGGAAGCGCTCCCCGCGGTCTACGAGATGGAGGAGATGCTGCACGCGCTCGGACCGTACGCGGCGGGGCTGAACGCGGCGCGGTGGGACCTCAAGGCGAGCATCTTCGAGTTCGTCATGGCCGACCCCAACGCGGTGTGGCCCGACCGCTTCGGGGTGGACATCAAGACCACCCCGTTCCTGGCCAACATCTTCCGCCGGCTGGTGGCGGTGTGCCTCAAGCGGGGCGCGGTCCCGATCGGCGGCATGGCCACCGCGCTGCCCAACCCCGACCCCGAGGTCAACCGGGTGGCCGCGGAGTCCATCCGGGCCGACAAGGTCTGGGAGGCGGAGCAGGGCTTCATCCGCGCCTGGGTCGCCCACATCTTCCACATGAAGGCGGCGGCCGAGCCCTTCAAGCGCGTGCACGGGAGCGGGAGCTGGAAGCCCAGGCCCGAGATGCTGAGCCCGGAGAGCTATCCGGTGCGGATCGAGGTGCCGGCGGGCCCCATCACGGTGGAGGGCACGCGCCGCAACGCCCGGATGCTCATCGAGTACGTGGAGGGATGGCTGCAGGGGCGCGGGGCCAAGGGCATCGACAGCCTGGCCGGCAAGCCGGGCGTCCACCCGGCCCTGATGGAGGACCTGGCCACCGGGCGCATGTCGGTGGCGCAGATCGCCCAGCGCATCCGCCACCGGGTGAAGACCACGCAGGGGCCCGAGGCGATCCACGACGTGGCGCTGGTCAAGCGGCTGCTGCAGGAGGAGGTCGAGGACATCCTGCGCTTGATGAAGGGCCGCGACGCGGAGACCGAGGCGCGCTACCGGAAGGCGGTCAAGATCGCGCTCCGGTGGATCCGGAACTACACCGAGCTCGACTACCGCAGCCTCGGCTCCTACACCCGCGCCGACCTCGAGAAGATCGCCGCCGCCCCCGACGCGCTATAAGGGTTCTCCCCACCCTATGGCCCCTCTCCCCTCAGGGGAGAGGGCAGGGTGAGGGGTGGTCCCGTCAACCAAGGTTCGCGGCAGAGTGAGGTTCGCGGCCGGGTGAGGGGTGGTCCCGTCAACCAAGGTTCGGGGCGAGTGAGGGGTGGTCCCGTCACCCAAGGTTCGCGGCCGGGTGAGAGGTAGTCCCCGGCAGCCCGGCGAGCCTACGCCGCCGACGAGCTCTCGATCACCGGCGTCTCCTCCGCCGCCGGCGTGAGCAGCCGGAGCACCACCGGCAGCACCACCAGCGACGCCACCAGCCCGCAGAACGAGCCCAGCGTGAGCAGCAAGCCCAGGCTGAAGATGCCCCGGTGCGAGGCGATCATGAGGCTGCCGAAGCCGACCATGGTGGTGAGGCCGTTCAGCATCACGCCCATCACCGCGCTGCGGGCGAGCAGGTGGCCGCGGTGGGCGCGGACCTCGAGATGGCTCACGATGACGTTGAGGCCGAACTCCGCCGCAGTGCCGATGATCAGGGGCAGGCCCCAGATGTTGGCCAGGTTGAACTTGATCCCGAAGACCTGCATGAGCCCGATGGTCCACAGCAGGGCGAGCACCATCGGGATCAGGGCCAGCATGCTCTCGCGCAGCCGTCGGATCATCAGCACGCTCAGCCCGCCCACCAGCACGAAGGCGTAGAGCGTGCCGGTGAGGTAAGCGCGCTCCATCAGCACGGTGGCCTCGTAGGTGATGACCGGCGGGCCGGTGACGTCGGGATCGACGGTGCGCATCTCGCGCACGAACTGGGCCGCGCCCACCTTCTCCCAGATGTCCACCTTCGGCTGCACCTGGATGAGGAACCGGCCGCTCTCGCCGATGAACTTGC
>DATFAJ010000353.1:0-6155 GCA_035254745.1 Candidatus Methylomirabilota bacterium
GTGGGCCAGCGACTCGCCCTGCGTCTCGCGCACGTAGGCCAGCGCGGCTCCGGCCGCCTGGAGCCCCGCGGTGAGCGCGGCCATCCCGAGGCCGTCGAGGCTTGCGCCGCGGAAGTGGGCCTCGAGCACTTCACGCGCGGCCCGCGCTCCGAAGGCACCCCCGTCCACGCGCGTGACCGGGACGCCGGGGGGCGCCCACCGGGCCACCCACGCGGGCTCCGCGGTCTGGGCGAGGAGGATCTCGGCGGGGCGGCGCAGCAGCGCGGTCTCGAGCAGCGCCTCTCCCGTGCCCGGCTCCTCGCCCACCCAGAAGTCACCGGTGGAGACGTCGACCAGCGCCACGCCCACCGCTGCGCCCGTTGCGTGCGCGGCGAGCAGGAAGTTGTTCCGGGCGCCGTCGAGGTACTGGGTATCCGTGATCGTGCCCGGGGTGATGACGCGCACCACGTCGCGGCGGACGATCTTCCGTCCCTTCGCCGGCTCCTCGAGCTGCTCGCACACCGCCACCTTCTGGCCGGCTCGGATGAGGCGCGCGATGTAGCCGTCGGCGGCGTGATGCGGGATGCCCGCCATGGGGACTCCATTCTGTCTGGACGTCAGCGTCAGCTGGAGCAGGCGGGACGCCACGTGGGCGTCGTCGTTGAACAGCTCGTAGAAGTCGCCCAGGCGGAACAGCAGCAGGTAGTCCGGGAAGCGGCGCTTCAGCTCCCCGTACTGCCGCATCATGGGCGTCAGTAGGGCGGCGGTTTCCCTCACGGAGCGAGCGCGGCGGCCAGCCGGTCGTAGGTCGTCTCGAGGGCCTCCGGCAGCACGCGCGTCTCGCCGATCGCCGACATGAAGTTGGTGTCGCCGTTCCAGCGCGGGACGAGGTGCACGTGGAGGTGCCCGAGCACGCCCGCCCCCGCCACGCGGCCCTGGTTGAGCCCCACGTTGAAGCCGTCCGGATGATAGGCGGCGGCGAGCGCGCGCGTGGCGGACTGGATCAGGGCCATGGCCTCGCCGAGCTCCTCGGCGGTCGCGGTCTCGAGCGTGCCGACGTGGCGGGTGATCACGGCCATGAGATGCCCGGAGGCGTAGGGAAAGGCGTTGAGGATCAGGAACGCGAGCCGGCCCCGCTTCAGGATGAGGGCCCGGCGATCGTCACCGGTGGCCAGCGCCGCGCAGAACACGCACGCGGCCTCGGGGCCGCCGGCGGTCGACACGTACGCCATCCGCCAGGGGGCCCAGAGCTGCTGCACTCGCCTAGGTGTTGACGAGCTCGCGGAGGCGCTTGCCGACCTTGAAAAAAGGGACGCGCTTCTCGGGCACGCTGACGCTGTCGCCGGTCTTGGGGTTGCGTCCCTTGCGGGAGTTCCGGTGACGGATGCGGAAGCTGCCGAAGCCCCGCAGCTCGACCTTGTCCCCCTTGCCGAGCGCATCCGTGATGTTGTCGAAAACGGTGTTGACGATGAGCTCCGTTTCCTTCTTCGTCAAGCTCGCGACCTTGGCGACTTCCTCGATCAGCTCCGCTTTCGTCATGGCGACTCCCTTCGAAGGGCCGACCCTGATCCCGGGCCGTCGTGACCAGCGGCGGTCCGGCCCGATCCACGCAAGCGACCGTACCATGGCGGTCGAAAGTTAGTCAAGCAGTCTGGGTAGTTAGCCGGCACCCCCACCCTCACCTCGGTCATGGCATCAAGTAGAGGGGGGTGCGGAGGGTCTCGAGGGACGGCAGCACGCGCGACACCGGCCCGAGACCCAGCTCGTTGCTCAGGAGCCCGCGCAGCGAGAAGCGCCGCCGCGGGTAGATGACCTTGGGCTTGGCCGGCAGCCCCGCCATCTTCGCGGCCGCCTCGATCGCATCCTGGAGCCCGCCCAGGTCGTCGACCATCTTGAGGGCCTGCGCCTGGCGGCCCGAGTAGATGCGCCCCTCCGCGAAGGCCCGCACCGCCTGCGGATCGAGCCCGCGTCCCTCGGCGACCGCGCCGATGAACTGGTCGTACACGTCGTCGAGGAGGGCCTGTAATATCCGGCGCTCCTCCGGGGTCATGGCGCGCGCCATGTTCCCGACGTCCTTGTAGACGCCGGCCTTGACCACCACGTACTCGACGCCCACCTTCTTGAGGAGCCCCTCGAGATTGGCCATCTGCATGACCACCCCGATCGAGCCGGTCAGCGTGCCGGGGCTCGCGTAGATGCGGTCGGCGGCCACCGCCACGTAGTAGCCGCCCGAGGCGGCGACCGAGCCGAGCGAGGCCACCACCGGCTTCTTCGCCTCGCGCAGGCGGCGCACCGCGGTGAAGAGCTCCTGGGTGGGGGCGACCACGCCGCCGGGACTGTTGATCCGCAGCACCACCGCCCGCACCGCCGGATCGTCGCGGTACTCTCCGAGGGTGCGCACGAGGCTCTCGGTATCCTGGCCCCGCTGCACCTCGGTCCCGATGATCCCCTCGACCTCCACGACGGCCACCTTGGCGCCGCCGGGCAGGCCGTCGTCGGTCACCGCGATGAGCAGCCAGATCGTGACCACGAACACGACGAGGACGGCCGCCCCGACGCCGAGCGCGACGAGGGCGACCCGTCCGCGGGATGCCACCCGCGATTACTCCTCGTCGTCGTAGTCGTCACCGCCGCGCCGCTTGCGGCCCTTGTGACGGCCCCGTCCTTCCGTCTGCGCCGGCTCCTCGATGACCGCGGCCAGCTCCTTGAGCGAGAGCCCGATGCGGCGCTCGTTGGGATCGACGCGGATCACCATGAGGGTCAGCTCGTCTCCCACGTTCAGGATGTCGGCCGGGGTGGCGATCGGCCGGTTCGACATCTGCGAGATGTGGAGCAGGCCGTCCACCCCGGGCTCCAGCTCCACGAAGGCGCCGAAGTCGGTGAGGCGCACCACCTTGCCGGTGACCCGCGAGCCCATCGGGTAGCGGGAGGCCACGCTGTCCCACGGATCGGGCTGGATCTGCTTGAGCCCGAGCGAGATGCGCTTATTCTCGCGGTCCACGTTGAGGACCTGGGTCTCGATCGGCTGCCCCTTCTTGAGCAGCTCGGACGGGTGCCCGATGTTGCGGGTCCAGGACATGTCCGAGATGTGGAGCAGGCCGTCCACCCCGGGCTCGAGCTCCACGAAGGCGCCGAAGTCGGTGAGGTTGCGCACCTTGCCCTGCACGCGCGCTCCGGGCTGGTAGCGCTCCTGGATGGTGGCCCAGGGATCGCTCTCCACCTGCTTCATGCCGAGGGAGATGCGCTTGGTCGCCTTGTTGACCTCGAGCACCATGACCTCGACCGGGTCTCCCACGTTGACGAGCTTCGAGGGGTGGCGCACCCGCCGCGTCCAGGACATCTCCGAGACGTGCACGAGGCCCTCCACCCCGGGCTCGAGCTCCACGAAGGCCCCGTAGTTGGTGAGGCTCACGATGCGGCCGTTGACCTTCGCCCCCACCGGGTACCGGTCCTCGACGTTGGCCCACGGGTCCGACGACTTCTGCTTGTAGCCCAGCGACACCCGCCCGGTCTCGCGGTCGAAGTGCAGCACCACGACCTCGACCTGGTCGCCGATCTGGAAGATCTCGGACGGATGCCCCACCCGGCCCCACGACATGTCGGTCACGTGCAGCAGCCCGTCGATGCCGCCCAGGTCGATGAACGCGCCGTAGTCGGTCAGGTTCTTGACGGTGCCGGTGAGGACCATGCCCTCGGCCAGCACCGACAGGGTGTGCTTCTTCTTCTCCTCGCGCTCCTCCTCCAGCACCGCGCGCCGCGACAGCACCACGTTGCCGCGCCGCCGGTTGAGCTTGATGACCTTGGCCCGGATCGACTGGCCCACCATCGCGCCCAGGTTCTTCACCGGCCGCAGGTCCACCTGGGAGCCGGGCAGGAAGGCCCGTACCCCCACGTCGACTGCGAGGCCGCCCTTGACCACCTCGGCCACCCGGCCCTCGACCGGCGTGCCGCTGTCGTGGGCCTTCGAGATCTGGTCCCAGACCTTGATCTTGTCGGCCTTGTCCTTGGAGAGGACGATCAGCCCCTCGTTGTCCTCCTTGGACTCGAGGTAGACCTCGATCTCCTCGCCGACCTTGGGCAGGCTCCCCGCGTGGCGGAACTCCTCGATGGGGATCGTGCCCTCGCTCTTGTAGCCGATGTCGACGAGGATCTCGCTGTCGCGGACCTCGACCACCCGGCCACGCACGACCTCGCCTTCCTCGACGTCGCTCACGCCCCGGTTGAACCAGTACTCCATGCTCTCCTCGGTGGCGTCCACCTCCTTCGATCCGCCGACGAGGGTCTTCGACTTCCGGTTTTCGGTCTCCATGACTCCACCTCTCCTTAGAATCTATTTTGTCGGCCGCGCGCTCTTGCCGCCGCCGGCATCCCAGCCGTGCTTCAGGACTTCGACTGCCGATCCCGGAGCTGACCGATCGCTCGCATCATCTCCTGGGCCGCTTCACGATACGCCTCCTTGCGTCCGTCGTCACCCGCTCTCTTGCCCTCGCGGGGCCCCTCGCTCCGGCGCTCCCGCTTGAAGGTCAGGGGCGGCCCGAAGGTCACCCGGACCCGGGCGGGGCGCGGCAGCGTCCGGCCCCGCGGCAGGGCCACGCCGCTCCCCGACACGTACACCGGCACCACCGGCGCGCCGCTCAGCACCGCGAGCATCCCGACCCCGGGCTTGCCCTCGCGCAGGGGCTGCCCCTCTTCGCCCCGGGTGCCCTCGGGGAACACCAGCAGCGCGTGCCCCTCCTCCAGCTGCGCCAGGGCCGCCTTCAGCGCCCGCATGTCGGAGCCGTCGCGCCGCACCGGCCGGGCGTTCAGGCTCCGGATCAGCCGCCCGAAGAGCGGGACGCGGAACAGCTCCTCCTTGGCCATGAAGTAGAGCGGGCGCGGGGCCGCGCCGCCCACCAGCGGCGGATCGAGGAGGCTCACGTGGTTGGAGACGATCAGCACCGGGCCGGTGGCGGGCACCAGCCCCGGGCTCACGATCTCGAGCCGGAACAGCAGGCGCATCAGCGCCACCGCGATCGGCTTCAGGATCGCGTACAGCATCTCGTCTGCTCGACCACCCGCAGCAGCGTATCCACCACCTCCGCGATGCCGAGCCCGGTGGTGTCCACCACCACCGCGTCCTCCGGCTTCACCAGCGGCGCCAGCGCCCGCTCCATGTCCTGCCGGTCGCGTCGCACGATGTCTTCCCGCACCGACTCCAGATCCGCGTCGAGCCCGCGCGCGACCAGGTCGTCGCGCCGCCGCCGGGCCCGGGTGTCGAGGTCGGCGTCGAGGTAGAACTTCACCTCGGCCTCCGGCCACACCACGCTGCCGGTGTCGCGTCCCTCGAGGACGGCGCCGCCGGGGGCGGCCAGGCTCCGCTGGATGGGCGTCATCTTATCTCTCACCGGGGCCAGCATCGTCAACCGCGACGTGAGCTCGCTGATCGCCGGGGTGCGGATCTCGACGGTCACGTCGCGCCCGTCGACCAGCACGCGCCCGCCCTCGAGCCGCACGCTCGTCCGGTCGAGCAGGGCGCGGAGCGCGGGGCCGTCCTCGACGGGCACCCCGGCCTCCCGTGCGGCCCACGCGAGCCCCCGGTAGAGCGCGCCGGTATCGATCAGCGTGAAGCCCAGCCGCCGCGCGAGCGCGGCCGCGACGGTGGACTTGCCGGCGCCCGCCGGACCGTCGATGGTGATCACGATGTCCCGCCGTCCCCCGCCCGCCGTCACGAGGCCGCCGTCGCGGGGGTGACGCCGAGGATCAAGCCACCCCCTCGCGGACGCGCCGGATCCGATCGAGCGCGGCCTCGATGGCGGCGTCGTCCCCGGTCGCGACGAGGCGCTCCAGCTCCTCGAGCGCGCCGCGGAAAGCGGCCAGGGCCTCGGTGAGCCCGGCGCGGTTCTCCTGGAAGATCTCGCGCCAGACGCGGGCGTCCGAGGCCGCGATGCGCGTGGTGTCCTTGAAGCCCCGGCCGGCCACCTCGAAGAAGCGCGGGTCCATCCGCACCACCGCGTCCACCAGAGCGTCGGCGACCAGGTGCGGCAGGTGGCTGATGGCGGCGGTGGCCCGGTCGTGGGTCACCGGGTCGAGGGTGACCAGACGGCCACCCAGCGCCTCCCAGAACTCGCCCACCCGCTTGACCGCGTGGGAATCGGTCCGCTCGGTGGGGGTGATGATCACGGTCGCGCCCCGGAAGA
>DATFAJ010000354.1:0-23265 GCA_035254745.1 Candidatus Methylomirabilota bacterium
CGGCATGAAGGTGCCGGTCCTGGCCGGTGGCGTGGTCCTGGTAGCGGCCACGCTTGCCGCCGCGGCCGGTCCGGGCGTGACGTGCGCGGGCGCCCGCCCCCGATCGATCGAGGCGCTGATCTGCGGCTCCCCGCTGCTCGCCGCCCTCGATGCCGAGATGGCCCGCCTCTACCGCCTCGCCACCGGGCCCCGGGAGCCGGTGGGAGCCATGGCCATCGGTGCCAAGCAGGCCCAGCCCGACTGGATCCGGGAGCGGAACCGCTGCCTGAAGACCGCCAGCCGGGAGACGTGCGTGCGCGATCAGTACCTGGCGCGCATCGCGGGGCTCCGCGTGGCCAGCCGGGCCGCGCGCGACGACGACCACGGCATCAGCCGGGGCCCGTTCGTGTTCCGGTGCGAGAACACCGACGGCCTCCTGACCGTGATCTTCGTCAACTCCGATCCGGCGTTCGCCTCGATCTCCCACCAGGGCCAGCGGCAGACGCTGCGGCGCGCCCCGGCCGCGAGCGGCGCCCGGTACGAGGGCGCGGACGACCGCGTGTTCTGGGAGCATCAGGGCGAGGCCACGTACCGCGCCGGCGCGGCCGCGCCCGAGGTCCGCTGCGTGCCCGAGGCGATCGGCTAGGCGCGCCGCCGGCTTGACAGCGAAGGCGGCGGGACGCACTCTCTCTCGCCATGAGCCTTCGAGCCCTGCGCGCGCGTCCCGTCCTGGTCCCGATCAGGCGCCCGCCGGTGAGCGCCAGCGGCGCGATCCCCAAGGCCGCCCTGGTGCTCTTCGATCTCGAGACCGACGAAGGCGTCACCGGGCGCTCCTACGTCTTCGGCTTCGCGCCGTGGACCCTGGCGTCGATCGCCGGCTGCGCCCAGGGCCTGTTCGAGATGATCAAGGGCGATCCGCTCGCTCCATTCGATCTCGAGGCCAAGCTCCGCCGCCAGCTCACCCTGCTGGACCCGAACGGCCTGGTCGGCCTCGCCCTGGCCGGGCTCGACATGGCGGCGTGGGACGCGCTGGCCCAGGCGCGCGGGGTGCCGCTCGTCACCCTGCTGGGTGGGGCGCCGCGGGCGATCCCGGCGTACAACAGCACCGGCCTCTGGATCCAGCCGGTGGCCACGCTGGCCGACGAGGCTGAGGCGCTGCTCGGCGAGGGCTTCTCCGCGGTCAAGCTGCGCCTCGGGCGCGGCGACCTCGCCCAGGACCTGGCCGCGGTGCGCGCGGTGAAGCAACGGATCGGCGACCGGGCCACGCTGATGTGCGACTTCAACCAGCGCCTGACCGTGAGCGAGGCGCTCCGGTACGCGCGGGCGCTCGACGGTGAAGGGCTCCACTGGATCGAGGAGCCGGTACGCCACGACGACTACGAGGGCTACGCGCGCATCGCGGCCGAGGCGGCGACCCCCATCCAGACCGGCGAGAACCTGGTGGACACCTTCGACATGGCGCGGGCCATCGCGCTCCGCTCGCTCGACTTCGTCATGCCCGACGTGCAGCGCATCGGCGGGGTGACCGGCTGGCTGCGCGCGGCCGCCCTCGCCCACGCGCACGGCATCGAGATGTCGAGCCACCTCTTCCCGGAGTTCAGCGTCCACCTGCTGGGCGTAACCCCGACCTGTCACTGGCTCGAGTACATGGACTGGGCCGCGCCGGTGCTGCAGGAGCCGCTCGGGGTGAAGGACGGGGTGGCGCGCATCCCGGACCGGCCCGGCGCGGGCATCCGGTGGGACGAGGCCGCGGTGGCCCGCTACGCGGTCTGAGGGAGGCGGCCCCTACTTCTCGCCGCGGATCTGGGCGATCTTGCGGTCGCGGTCGGTGGCGAGGCGGTCCAGGTCGCGACGCAGGGCCAGGTTGAGCTCCTCGACCTCCTCCGCGCTCCCGGCCTTGGCCAGCGCCGCGCGGTGCAGGATCTCCCGCTCGGCCATCCGCGCCTGGTGCACCTGGCGAGCCTCCGCGATGGCGGCCTTCTGCTCGTCGGTGAGCGGGCGGCTCTCGCTGCCGGCCTCCTTGTCCTTCTTGGCGAACCGCTCCATCGCCACTTCGTACGCGGTCTTCGGACGCTCGTCGGCCATGGCCCGGAGTGTAGCAGAAACGCCTCCTGCGGTATCCTCTAGGCCATGGACATCGTCCCGTCGGTCTGCCCGCACGACTGCACCAGCACCTGCGCGCTCGAGGTCGAGCGCATCGACGCGCACACCATCGGCCGCGTGCGCGGCTCCCAGCGCAACACCTACACCCGCGGGGTGATCTGCGAGAAGGTCGGCCGCTACGCCGAGCGCGTGCACCATCCGGACCGGCTGCTCCATCCGCTGCGGCGCGTGGGGCCCAAGGGCGCGGGCCGCTTCGAGCGGATCGGCTGGGACGAGGCGCTCGACGCGGTGGCGGAGGCCTTCACCCGTCAGGCGCAGGCGCTCGGGCCGGAGACGGTGTGGCCCTACTACTACGCGGGCACCATGGGCCTGGTCCAGCGCGACGGCATCAATCGCCTGCGCCACGCCCTCGGCCACTCGCGCTACTACTCGACGATCTGCGTGACCCTGGCCGACACCGGCTGGGCTGCGGGCGTCGGGGCCAAGCGCGGGGTGGACCTGCGCGAGATCGACGAGCACTCGGACCTGGTGGTGATCTGGGGCGGCAACCCGGTCAACACCCAGGTCAACGTGATGAGCCACGCCACCGCGGCCAGGCGGCGCGGCGCGACGCTGGTGGTGGTCGATCCCTATCGCACCGGCACCGCGGCGCGGGCCGATCTCCACCTGGCCCCGCGGCCGGGCACCGACGGCGCGCTCGCCTGCGCGATCATGCACGTGCTCTTCGCCGAGGGCCTGGCCGACTGGGACTACCTGCGCGCCTACACCGACTGCCCCGACGAGCTGGCCGCGCACGTGGCCACCCGCACGCCCGAGTGGGCCGCCGCGATCACCGGGCTCCCCGCGTCGGAGATCGTGGACTTCGCCCGGCTCTACGGCCGGACCCGCAAGAGCTTCATCCGCTGCCACCACGGCTTCAGCCGCTCGCGCAACGGGGCGGTGAACATGCACGCGGTCTCCTGCCTGCCCGCGATCACCGGGGCCTGGCGGTACCGGGGCGGCGGCGCGGTCTACGGCCAGACCGCGCTGTACCCGCTCGACCGCACGCTCATCGAGGGGCTCGACATGGTCGACAAGTCGATCCGCGCGCTCGACCAGTCGCGCCTGGGCCCCATCCTCACCGGCGACCGCGAGGCCCTGCTGGGCGGCCCACCCGTGACCGCGATGCTCGTGCAGAACACGAACCCGGCGATGGTCTGCCCGGAGACCCACCTCGTGCACCGGGGCCTCGGCCGCGAGGATCTCTTCCTCTGCGTGCACGAGCAGTTCCTGACCGAGACCGCCGCCTTCGCGGACATCGTGCTCCCCGCCACCATGATGGTCGAGCACGACGACTTCTACACCGCGAGCGGGCACACCTACTTCCAGGTCGCGAAGAAGGTCGTCGAGCCCCCGGGCGAGTGCCGCGAGAACCACTGGGTGATCTGCCAGCTCGCCAAGCGCCTCGGCGCCACGCACCCCGGCTTCCAGATGACCGCGTGGGAGATCATGGACGAGACGCTGCGCCGGTCCGGCATGTGGGACGCGGAGACCAACTGGCGCCGCGGCGGGCAGGACTTCGCGCCCGCGTTCGAGACCGCCCACTTCCTCGACGGCTTCCCCACCCCGGACCGGCGGTTTCACTTCCGCCCCGACTGGGCGCGCCGGGGCGGGCGGGGCGCCTCGATGCCGACCCTGCCCGACCACTTCGACGTGATCGACAACCCGACCGCCGAGAAGCCGTTCCGCCTGGTGGCCGCCCCCGCGCGCACCTTCCTCAACTCCACGTTCACCGAGACCCCGTCCTCGCGGGAGCGCGAGCGGCGGCCCACCGCCCTGCTCCACCCCGACGACTGCGCGGCCCTGGGCGCCCCCGCCGGCACCCCGGTCCTGCTCGGCAACGAGCGGGGCCAGGTGACCGCCCACGCGGAGCCGCGTCCCGGCCAGCAGCGGGGGGTGGTGGTCGTGGAAGGGGTGTGGCCCAACCGGGACTTCGTGGGGGGCGTCGGCATCAACGCGCTCACCAGCGCCGAGCCAGGCTACCCCAATGGCGGCGCCGTCTTCCACGACACCGCGGTGTGGATCCGCCGGGTGCCCTGACCGCCGCCCTCGCTCCGCTGAAGCTCTGATTGACTTGACCGGCGGCCCCCGGATATAACCGCCCCCATTACCGTCACGCTGCGACAGGGTCGCCGCGGCGGACGGAGCAGCCGGTGGAGCCCGGCCGGGGGTCCGCGCTGGACACGATCCTGCAGCTTGCCCTGAATGGCCTCGCCGTGGGCTGCATCTACGGCCTGGTCGCCCTCGGCTTCGTCCTCATCTACAAGGCCACCGAGCTGGTCAACTTCGCCCAGGGCGACCTGCTCATGCTGGGCGCGTTCGTCTGCTACATGTTCGTGGTCTGGTACGGCGTCGGCTACTGGACCGCGTTCGCCCTCGCGGTCGGCATCGTCGGCGCGTTCGGAGCGGTGCTCGACGCCACCCTGCTCCGGCGCGTCATCGGCCAGCCCCAGTTCGCGGTGGTCATGCTCACCATCGGGCTCGGCGCGATGTTCCGGTCCTTCGCCTCGCTCACCTGGGGCTCCGAGATCTACACGCTGCCGACCCCGTTCAGCGCCAAGACCACCCGGCTCGGCGGGGTGACGGTGAGCCACGAGTACGTGGCGATCATCGTGGGCACGGTGGCGCTCTGCGCGCTGCTCTACGCCTTCTTCACCTACTCGCGGGTGGGCGTGGCCATGCAGGCCGCCTCCCAGAACCAGCTCGCGGCCTACTACATGGGCATCCCGGTGAAGCGGATGTTCTCGCTGATCTGGGCCATCTCGGCCGGCGTGGCCGCCATCGCGGGGGTCCTGCTGGCCCCGGTCTCGCTGATCGACATCAACCTGGGCTTCATCGGGCTCAAGGCGTTCGCGGCCGCGGTGCTGGGCGGCTTCGGGTCCATCCCCGGCGCGCTGGTGGGCGGCGTGACCATCGGGCTCATCGAGCTGTTCTCGGGCGCCTACCTGCCCCTCGGGGTGAAGGACGTGGCCGCCTACGTGGTGCTGCTGCTGGTGCTGGCCATCCGTCCCCAGGGCATGTTCGGCACCGTGGGCCGGAAGAAGGTCTGAGGCGCCGCCACGATGCGCTTCGCCTTCAAGACCGCCTACGATCAGGACCTCGGGCTCTTCCGCGACCCGGTCCAGCGGCGCTGGTACGCGGGCCTGCTCGCCGCGGTGCTGCTGCTGCCGCTCGCGGTGCCCGACTACGTGAGCGACGTCAGCATGGTCTTCATCTACGGGCTGTGCGGGCTCTCGCTGATGGTGCTGGCCGGCTACACCGGCCTGGTGAGCCTCGGGCACGCCGCGTTCCTCGGCATCGGGGCCTACGCCCACGTCTACTTCCTGCAGGATCTCGGGCTGCCGTGGGTGGTCTCGGTCGCCCTCGCCGGGGTCCTCGCGGCGGCGGCCGGGGTGCTGGTGGGCCTGCCCGCGCTGCGCATGACCGGGGTCTACCTGACGATCGCCACGCTCGCCTTCGCGCTGATCATCCAGGAGGTGTTCACCCGCTGGGAGCACGTGACCCACGGCCTGAAGGGCCGGCCGGTGGACAAGCCGGTGATCTTCGGCGTCTCCCTCGCCTCCGACACCGCCTTCTACTTCCTCTGCCTGGCGGTGCTGATCGGCGGCCTCTGGCTCACCGCCAACGTCCTGCGCGCGCCGACCGGCCGCGCCTGGGTGGCCATCCGCGACAGCGAGATCGCCGCGCAGTCCATGGGCGTGCACCTCGCCCGCTACAAGACCATGGCCTTCGCCTACTCCGCGGGCCTGATGGGCGCGGCGGGCGCCCTCTTCGCCCACAAGGTCGGCTTCCTCGCCCCCGACATCTTCAGCATCCTGCTCTCCATCCAGTTCCTGTTGATGGTCGTGGTGGGCGGCCTCGGCAGCCTCCACGGCGCGCTCTACGGGGCGGTGTTCGTGGCGATGCTGCCGGTGCTCATCTCGCAGATGCGCGACACCGCGCCCCAGTGGGTCGGCCACCTGGTGGGCGTGCTCGGCAAGGACGCGGGCGCCGCCGCCTATCTGGCGGTGGACCGCTTCGTCAAGCAGCCCGGCCTCGAGCCGGGCATCTTCGGCCTGATCCTGGTGCTCTTCATCCTGTTCGAGCCGCTCGGCATCTACGGCCGCTGGCGCAAGGTCCAGCTCCTCCTCTCGACGTTCCCGCTCTACAAGCGCGCCACCTTCCGGCGCCAGAAGACCTACATGCGCTCGGAGCGCCTCCGGTGACCTTCTTCGCGGCCCACGACCTCGGGGTGAGCTTCGGCGGCATCCGGGCCGTCGACTCGGTGTCCTTCGAGGTCGAGGTGGGCCAGGTGTTCACGATCATCGGGCCCAACGGCGCGGGCAAGACCACCATCTTCAACCTCATCTCGCGCATCTACGAGCCCACCGACGGGCGGCTCGTCTTCCGCGACGAGGACATCACCCGGGTGCCCCCGCACGAGATCGCCCGGCGCGGCATCGCGCGCACCTTCCAGAACATCGAGCTGTTCGAGCACGCCTCGGTGCTCCAGAACCTGCTGCTGGGCCGGCACGCCCACGCGCGTGCGCGCCTGCTGGAGGAGATCTTCTTCCTCCCCGCGGTGCGCGCCCGGGAGCGCGCCCACCGCGAGGCGGCCGAGAAGGTGATCGACTTCCTCGACCTGCAGGCCTATCGCGACACCCTGGTGGTGAACCTGCCGTACGGGGTCCGCAAGGTCGTCGAGATGGGCCGCGCCCTCTGCACCGAGCCGGCCCTGCTCCTGCTCGACGAGCCCTCCTCCGGACTCTCGGTGGAGGAGACCGAGGACATGGCGTTCTGGATCCAGGACATCCGGACGCTGCTCGGCATCACGGTGCTGATGGTGGAGCACGACATGAGCCTGGTCGGCGCGGTCTCCGACCGCGTGCTCGCGCTCAACTACGGGCGCGTGGTGGCCTGCGGCACCTGCCAGGAGGTCCAGGCGCATCCCGACGTGATCAAGGCGTACCTGGGAGGCTGACGCGGGTGGCCGAGGCGCTCCTCACCGTGAGCAACGTCGAGACCTACTACGGTCCCATCATGGCCCTGCGGGGGGTGAGCTTCACGGTGCCCGCGGGGGCCATCGTCGCCATCCTGGGCGCCAACGGGGCCGGCAAGACCACCATCCTCAAGACGGTCTCCGGGGTCATGGACCCGCAGAAGGGCACGGTGACGCTCGAGGGCCGGCCGATCCACGGCCTCGATCCGGATCGGGTGGCGCGACTCGGGCTCTCCCACGTGCCGGAGGGCCGCGAGGTCTTCCCGCTCCTGACCGTGCGGGAGAATCTGCGGATGGGCGCCTACACCCGCCGGGACGCGGACGGGGTAGCGCGCGACCTCGAGATGGTCACCGAGTACTTCCCGGTCCTGGCCGCGCGCGCCGCGCAGTACGCGGGGTCGCTATCGGGGGGCGAGCAGCAGATGCTGGCCATCGCGCGGGCCCTCATGGCCCGGCCCAAGGTGATGCTGCTCGACGAGCCGTCGCTCGGGCTCGCCCCCAAGCTGGTCAAGGACATCTTCGAGATCATCCGGCGCATCAACCGCGAGCGGGGGGTCACGGTGCTGGTGGTCGAGCAGAACGCCAACATCGCGCTCCACACCGCGGACTACGGCTACGTGCTCGAGCTGGGCCGCATCGTGATGGAGGACACCTGCGAGCGCCTGCTCGAGAAGGACGACATCCGGGAGTTCTACCTGGGCCTCAAGGAATCGAGCGTCCGCGGCACGCGGCGCTGGAAGAGGAAGAAGACATGGCGCTGAAGACCGAGCCCGGCCGCTCCACCGCCCCCGCGCCGATCACCGCCACCGTGCACGGCCAGGACACCCTGCCCCGGCTCTTCCGGCACGTGGTGCGGGAGCGGGGAGACCGGGTCGCGATGCGGGAGAAGCACCTCGGGATCTGGCGGGGCATCTCGTGGCGCGAGTACGGCCTGCGCGCGCGGCGGGTGGGCCTGGGGCTGGTCGCGCTCGGGCTCCGGCCGCGCGACGTGGTCTCGATCATGTCGGACAACCGCCCGGAGTGGCTCTACACCGACCTCGGCGTGATGTCGGTGGCCGCCGTCCCCAACGGCATCTACACCACCGACTCCCCGCGTCAGGTGGAGTACATCGTCAACGACAGCGGGACCCGCTTCTTCTTCGCGGAGAACGAGGAGCAGCTCGACAAGATCCTGGCGGTGCGCGACCGCTGCCCGGAGCTGGTCAAGATCTTCGTCTACGAGATGGAGGGCCTGCACGCGTTCCGGGACGACCAGGTCATGCCCTTCGAGGCGCTGCTCGAGCTCGGCGAACGGTACGACCGGGAGCATCCCGACGTCTTCGATCGCCTGGTCGAGATCCCGCGGCCCGACGACCTCGCGATCCTGGTCTACACCTCCGGCACCACTGGCCCGCCCAAGGGGGCGATGCTGAGCCACCGCAACATCCTGTTCCAGCTCGGCTACGCCGACTTCGTCACCCGGCTCCACGAGGGCGACCAGCAGCTCTCCTTCCTGCCCCTCTGCCACATCGCGGAGCGGACCTTCACCGTCTTCTACCCGCTCTACACCGGCTCCACGGTGAACTTCGCGGAGAGTCTCGACACGGTGCCCGAGGACATCCGCGAAGTGGCCCCGGCCCTGTTCTTCGCGGTGCCGCGGATCTGGGAGAAGTTCTACTCCGGGGTGGCGCTGCGCATGCGCGAGGCCACCTGGCCCGGTCGCGTGGCCTACCGGTGGGCGCTCGGGATCGGCCAGCGCATCGCGGAGCGACGGATCGCGGGCCGGCCGGTGCCGTGGGGCCTCCGGCTGGCCTTCCGGGTGGCCGACTTCCTGGTGCTCGACAACGTCAAGCGCTCGATCGGGCTGCACCGGGCCCGCGGGGCCGCCACCGGCGCCGCCCCCATCGCCCCCGAGCTGATCCGCTGGTACCTGGCGCTCGGGATCAACATGTTGGAGGTCTACGGCCAGACCGAGAACACCGGGCTCGCCACCGCGATGCCGTCCGACCACATCAAGCTCGGCACCGTCGGCGTCGCGCGGCCGGATACCGAGGTGCGCCTCTCCCCCGACGGCGAGATCCTGCTCCGGGGCCCCCACGTCTTCATGGGCTACTACCGCAAGCCGGAGAAGACCGCGGAGACGGTGGTCGACGGGTGGCTCCACACCGGCGACGTGGGCACCATCGACGCGGAGGGCTTCGTGCGGATCACCGACCGCATGAAGGACATCATCATCACCGCGGGGGGCAAGAACGTGACCCCCTCCGAGATCGAGAACCAGCTCAAGTTCTCGCCCTACATCTCCGACGCGGTGGTGATCGGCGACCGACGGAAGTTCCTCTCGTGCCTGGTCATGATCGACCACGAGACGGTGGCCCAGTTCGCCCAGGAGCGCAACGTGCCCTTCAGCAACTTCGCGTCCCTCTGCCGGGCGTCCGAGGTGCAGGACCTGATCTGGGGCGAGATCGAGCGGGTGAACCGGCAGCTCGCCCGCGTGGAGACGGTCAAGAAGTTCCGGCTGATCGAGCAGCTCCTCACGCCGGAGGACGAGGAGCTCACCCCCACCATGAAGCTGAAGCGCGCCTTCGTCAACGTGAAGTACCGGGACCTGATCGACAGCATGTACGAAAGGAGCGAGTGATGAAGCGACTACTGGTAGTTGGAGTGGTAACGGCCGCGGTGGCCCTGGCCGGGGTGGCCGCGGCCCAGAAGGAGCAGCGCGGGGTCACCAAGACCGAGATCGTGCTCGGCATGCACACCGATCTCTCCGGGCCCGCCGCGACCTACGGGGTCTCCTCCTCGAACGCGGTGAAGATGCGCTTCGACGAGGTCAACGACAAGGGGGGCATCCAGGGGCGCAAGATCCGGCTGGTCGTCGAGGACACCCAGTACCAGGTGCCCCGCGCGGTGCAGGCGGGGGCCAAGCTGATCAACCGCGATCGCATCTTCGCGATGGTGGCCGGCCTCGGCACCCCGATGAACAACGCGCTGTTCAAGGACCAGTTCGACGCGGGGGTGCCCAACCTCTTCCCGCTCTCCGCGGCCCGCTCGATGTACGAGCCCTTCCACAAGCTCAAGTTCTACGGAGCGGCCAGCTACGTCGACCAGGTGCGGGCCGGCATCCAGTACTTCGTGACCAAGAAGGGCAAGAAGGCCCTCTGCGCGATGTATCAGGACACCGACTTCGGCAAGGAGGTGCTCGACGGCGTGCAGCTGCAGGCCGAGAAGCTCAAGCTGAAGGTGGTGGAGACGGTCACCCACAAGCCGACCGATCAGGACTTCAGCGCCCAGATCACCAAGCTGAAGGCGGCGGGCTGCGACCTGGTGGTGATGGGCACCATCGTGCGCGACTCCATCGTCCCCTACGCCACCGCGCGGAAGATCGGCTGGACCGACGTGGACTTCCTCGGGTCGGCCGCGTCGTACGATCTCTTCGTGGCCGCCGCCCAGGGCGGGGTCACCGAGGGCTTCTACGCCATGGGGCTCACCGCGATGCCCTATCGCGACACTCTCTCGCCGGAGGCCCAGGCCTGGTTCGACCGCTACAAGGAGCGCTACAAGGTCGACCCGAACATCGGCGCGATCTACGGGCACGTGGCCGCGGATCTCACCGTGACCGCGCTCGAGAAGACCGGCGTCGAGCTCACCACCGACAACTTCGTGCGGGCCATGGAGTCGATCCGCGGCTACCACGACATCTTCCACGGCCCCGAGATCAACTTCGCGCCCGACAAGCACCAGGGCGCCGACTCGTCGTTCCTCGCGGTGGTCAAGGGCGGGCGCTGGACGCGCCTGACCGACCCGCTGCGCTTCTAGACGGCCTCCGTCTCGCGGGAGGTGGCGGCGCCGGCCTCGACCCCGGCGGCCGCCGCCTCCGGCGCTCGGCGTCCTGAACCTCGGAGCGAGCGCTCCATGCCGGTCAGTACACCGCCCCCGGCCGGTACTCCCCGAACACCGCGCGCAGGGTCCCGCAGATCTCGCCGATGGTGGCGTAGGCCTTCACCGCCTCCACGAGCGCCGGCATGACGTTGCCCTCCCCGGCCGCGATCGCCCGCACCCCGCCGAGGGCGTCGCCCACCCGGTGGGCGTCCCGCTCGTCCCGGAGCGCCCGGAGCGCGGCGCCCCGCTCGGCGGCCACCGCGTCGAGATGACGATGGATGTCCACGCGCACCGCCTCCTCCTCGACGAACCGGTTGACCCCGACGACCACCCGCTCGCCGGACTCGATCTGTCGCTGGCGCTCCCAGGACGCGTCGGCGATCTGCTGCTGGATCCACCCGGACTCGATGGCGGCGATCACGCCGCCGCGGCGCTCGATCTCGTCCATGAGCGCGCGGGCGCTCGTCTCGATCTCGGTCGTCAGCGTCTCCACGTAGTACGACCCCGCGAGCGGATCGATCACCTCGGTCAGGCCCGCCTCGTGGGCCAGCACCTGCTGGGTCCGCAGGGCCAGCCGGACCGACCGCTCGGTCGGCAGGGCGAGGGCCTCGTCGTAGGCGGCGGTGTGCAGCGACTGGGCCCCGCCCAGGATGGCGGCCAGCGCGTTGAGGGTCACCCGGATGAGGTTGTTCTCGGGCTGCTGCGCGGTGAGCTGGCTGGCCCCGGAGCCGGCGCCGGTGCGGAACGCCCAGCTCGCGGGACGCTTCGCGCCGAAGTGCTCACGCATGAGACGGGCCCACAGGCGGCGGGCGGCACGGAACTTCGCCGCCTCCTCGAAGAGGTTGGTGCCGGCGGTGAAGTTGAACGCGAAGCGGGGAGCGAAGCGGTCCACCGCGATCCCCCGCTCGACGGCCGCCCGGGTATAGGTGACCGCGTCGGCGAGGGCGAAGGCCACCTCCTGCACCAGCGTCGATCCCGCCTCCCGCATGTGATAGCCGCAGACGTTGATGAAGTTCCAGCGCGGCAGGCACTCGGCGCAGTACTCGAGCACGTCCGTCGCGAGCCGGAGCGAGGGCCGAGGCGGAAAGATGTAGGTGCCGCGCGCGATGAACTCCTTGAGGATGTCGTTCTGGATGCTGCCGGAGAGCCGATCCCGCGCGAGGCCCTGCCGCTCGGCCAGGGCCACGTACATGGCCAGGATCACCGCGGCCGGCGCGTTGATGGCGTTGGCCGGACTGACCCCCGCGAGGGGGATCCCGTCGAAGAGGACCTCGAGATCGCGGAGCGAGCTCACCGGCACCCCCACGGTTCCCACCTCCCCCTGCGCCCGCGGATCGTCCGAGTCGAGGCCGTGCTGGGTGGGAAGGTCGAAGGCGACGTTGATTCCGGTCATGCCCTCCTCGAGCATGTAGCGGAATCGCCGATTGGTCTCCTGCGCGGTCCCGAATCCCGCGTACTGCCGCATCGTCCACAGCCGGCCCCGGTACATCGAGGGGTAGATGCCGCGCGTGAACGGATACTCACCCGGGAATCCGAGGTCCCGGAGGTAGTCGGCGTCCCGCCCGGTCCCCTCGGCCGGCGTGTAGACCGCCCGCACGATCAGGTCCGGATCGTGCTGGCCGCCGCGCGAGGCGTCCCGGTCCGCCCCGGTGGCGGGCCCGACCGCGACCTCCCACCGCTGCCGGGCCTGCCGCATCTCCTCGCCGGTCTCCCGATCGTCCATCACGGGCTCCCTCGCCGGGCGGTCAGAGGCGATGACCGAGCGCGGCCGCGTCCTGCATCGCCTCGAACGCGGTGCGCGGTACCGCGCAATCTCCGATGTCGAAGACGGCGGGGCCGCCGGGGCACGCCTTGAGCGCCTCGCCGAGATCCGCGGCCGGCACCATCGGTCTCGTCGGCACCACCAGGTCCAGGTCACGGAGCTTCAGGTCCTCCCCCGCCCGCCGGACCAGCGCGGCGTCGGGATAGAGCTGCTCGACGGTGGCGCCGAGGAGGATCGTCACGTTCCGGCGCGCCCGCAGGTCCGCGACGTGCTGCCACCTCGGTCTCACGCCCAGCTCCCCCGCCAGCTCGCCACCGGGCTCCGCGACGATGACCTCCGTGCCGCGCGCGGCGAGAACGTGGGCCACCCCGACGCCGAGCATGCCCCCGCCCACGACGAGCGCTCGCTTCACGGGTCCGGCCGCCCGCCCGAGCACCGTGAACGGGTCCACCGCCGGGCTCCGCTCGATGCCGGGGACGGGCGGGATCCCGGGGCCGGCCCCGGTGGCGATCACGATCGTGTCGGGCCGGCGCGCGAGCACCTCTTCCGCCGTCGCCTCGACGCCGAGATGAATGCGGGCTCCCGCGCGCGTCGCCGCCTCGACCAGATAGGTCGCGAGCCCCGCGAGGTCCGCCCGACCCGGCACCAGGCGGGCCAGCCGGAGCTGCCCGCCGGCCTCGCTCGCCCGCTCGAGCACGGTCACCGCGTGCCCGCGGAGGGCGAGCACGCGCGCGGCCTCGAGCCCGGCCGGGCCGGCCCCGACGACCAGCACGTGCTGCGGCCGCGGCGTGCTCCGGATCGCGTACTGCCGCTCCCGCCCGGTGTGCGTGTTCGCCAGGCACAGTACCGGCTCGTTCTGGCCCAGCAGGTCGCTGCACTTCAGGCAGCCCACGCAGACGCAGACCTCGTCCTCGCGACCCTCCCGGCTCTTGCGCGGCATCGCGGGATCGGCGTGCAGGGCGCGCCCCAGGGTCACGAAGTCGGCGTCGCCGGCCTCGAGGACGTGCTCGGCCACGCTCGCGTCGTTGATCCGGCCCGCCACGCTCACCGGGATGCCGACGTGGCGGCGGATCTCCCGCGCCAGCGGGGCCAGGCACCCCGGAGCCATCTCCATCGGCTGCACGATCCACGGCGCCGACTCGTAGATGCCGGCCGAGACGTCGATCAGATCGATGCCGCCCGCCTCCAGGCGGCCGACGATCCGGCAGGCATCCGCCAGCGTGAGGCCACCCTCCACGTGCTCGTCGGCGCTGATCCGGTAGAGGAGGGGCACGCGCTCGCCCACCACCCCGCGCACCGCCGCGATCACCTCGAGGGGGAAGCGCAGGCGCCGCTCGAAGTCGCCGCCGTACTCGTCGTCGCGCCGGTTGGCGTAGGGCGAGAGGAACTGGCCCACCAGATAGCCGTGCGCCCCGTGGATCTCCACCGCGTCGAACCCCGCGGCGATGGCACGGCGGGCCGCCTCCGCGAACGCGCGCACGAGGGCATGGATCTCCTCGACCTCGAGCGGGCGCGGCACGTCCCCGCCGGTCAGGGCGGTGCACGGCACCGCCGAGGGGGCCACCGGCTGGGTGCCGGTGATGGCGGCGGACGCTTCACGCCCGGCGAACTCGAGCTGCGCCCCGACGAGCGCGCCGTGCCGGTGGCACGCCTCGATGAGCCGCCGGTAGCCGGGGACCAGCTCGTCGTCGTGCAGGCCGAGCTGGTAGCGATGGTTCCGGCCCGCCGGGTGAACGTACATCGACTCGAGCAGGATGAGCGCGGCACCCCCGGCCGCGCGCGCCTCGCAGTAGTCGATGTACCGGCGGCTCACCGCCCCGGTCGGGAGCGCAAGGTTCTTCTCCATGGGCGCCATGAGGATCCGGTTCCGCAGCGCCAGGGGACCGATGCGGCCCGCCGAGAAGAGGCGCGGGTACCTGGCCATATCAGCCGTCGGGCGCCGCGAGTCGCCGCTTGCCGAACGCGGGCTCCCCGTACGGCAGGGGCGGCAGCTCCCAGGTGCCCACCCCCGGCGGGCGGATGTCGCGGTCCACGTGCACGTCCAGGACGAAGGGGGCGCCGGCCGCGAGGGCGTGCTCGAGCGCGCCCGCCAGATCGCCCGGGCGCTCCACGCGGATGCCGTCGGCCCCGCACGCGCGGGCCAGCGCCACGAAGTCCGGGTTGACCAGCCGGCCGTCCTTCTCCCGGACGAAGCTGGTCGCGATCTCGCGCTTGGCCAGCATCCCGAGCTGGATGTCGCGGATGCCACCATAGGCGAAGTTGTTCCAGATCACCCACACCGCGGGGATGTCGTACTCGACGGCGGTACAGAGCACGTCCGGGCGCATCATGAACCCGCCGTCGCCGCACACCGCCACGCAGGGTCGGTCGGGCGCGGCCAGCTTGGCGCCGAGCACCCCGCACACCCCGAACCCCATGGCCCCGAAGCCCCAGCTGTTGAGCAGCGTCTGGGGCCGTCGAGCCGTCCAGAACTGGACGAGCCAGTTGTGATGGACGCCGACGTCCGGAAGGATGATGCCGTCGTCCGGCATCACCGCGCGGAGCGCCTGGACGACGCGCTGCGGATGGATCGGCTCGACCGCGCTCTCCCGCTGGGGCTGGATGAACGCCTCCCACTGGGCCCGCCATCCCGCGATGTCGGCCAGCCAGGCGTCGCGCCCGGCCGCCCGAGGCGGCGCCGTCTTCGCCACCTCGAGAAGCTGGCGCAGCACGGTCCGTGCGTCGCCGACGATGCCGAGGTGCACCGGGTAGTTGCGGCCGATCTCCTCGGCGTCGATGTCGACGTGGATGAGCCGGGTCGGCGGGATGTTGAACGAGTAGCCCGGGATCCAGGAGCTGCTGGAGCGGTCGTCGAACCGGACGCCCAGCGCGAGCAGCACGTCGCACGTGCGGGCCGCCTCGTTGGCGTGGAAGACGCCGTTGCGCCCGACGAAGCCCAGCGCCATCGGATCCGCCATGTCCAGCGCGCCGAAGCCGTTGGGCGAGAAGATCACCGGGATCCGCAGGCGATGGGCGAGCGTGGTCAGCTCGTCCGACGCCTCGGAGAGGGTCACGCCGTGCCCCACGTAGATGAGGGGGCGCCGCGCGGTCTGCAAGAGGTCGACCGCCCGCCGGATCGCCTCCGGGTCGCCACCGCTCCGGGGGCTGATCCCGGCCCGCCAGGCACCCGGCTCGGAAATGTCGACGTCCGCGGGCTCCTTGAAGACGTTGAACGGCACGTCGAGGTTCACGGGGCCGGGCCGTCCGCCCAGCATGGTGGCGAACGCCTGCCGGAGCGCGATGGGCAGCATGTCGGTGCGCGTGGGCTGCCAGCTCCGCTTCACGTACGGACGGATGACCGACGGGAAGTCCGCCTGGAAGTGCCGGTACGTCTCCTGGAACGCGGCCCGGTTGAACTGCGAGGTCGGAACGTTGCCGGTGATGGCGAGGAACGCGGACGAGTCCATGAAGGCGCACGCGAGCGCGATGGGCAGGTTCGCCGACCCCGGCCCGCACGAGGTCAGCGTCGCGACCGGGCGGTGGGCCACGCGGAAGTAGGCGTCGGCCATGTGTCCGGCGGTCTGCTCGTGTCGCGTCGAGATGGTCCGGATGGCGTCCGTGCGATCGTAGAGGGCATCGAGCAGCCCCACGTTGCCGTGACCGCAGAGGCCGAAGACGTAGGGAACCTTCTCCCGCGCCAGGTACTCGACGATGACCTCGCCGCCGTTCACGGTCACGCCCCCACGATCTCGGGCTCCAGTCGCACCGGCGTCGAGAGAGAGGAGGAGACCAGGCAGGCCTTCTCGCTCTTCTCGAGAGCCCGGAGCGCCCGGGCCCGGTCGGCCCCCGGCGGGAGGCCGACCCGTGGCCGCAGCACGATCTCGGTGAACCGGGTGACCCCGTCGACGCGGTCCACCGTCCCCTCGCCCGACAGCGTGAGCGAGGTGAACTCGAGCCGGGAGGCCCGCGCGACCGCGCGGAAGGTGAACAGGAAGCAGGTCTGCACCGCGGCCAGCAGCAGATGCTCGGGGCTCCAGGCGTCCCCCGGCCCGCCGAACTCCAGGGGCGGGGCCGACCGGAGGTCGGGCACGTCCGCGGCGGAGACGGTGGCGTGGCCGGCCGGACCGCCGGTGAGTCTGACGTCGTAGCGATGGGGCAGCGGCTTCATGGTGGAGCGCGTCTCTCGGTCCATGGTCAGGTCCTCCAGTCGCGGAACACGTCGAGGTCGAATCCGTCCGGGTAGTTCAGATAGCCCGGCGTGTGTCCCTTGGTGTCCGTGATCCCGTACTGCCAGATGAACTCCTTCGTTTGCCGGTCGATCACGACGACCCGCTCACGCAGGTCGTCCGCCACGATGACGTCCCCCGTGCCCGGCAGCTCCCGCGCGAGCGAGGGGTGGTCGAGCATCTTCTCCCCCGCCTTCGCCTCGTACTCCCAGGTGACCCGGCGACGGAGAGGGTCGAAGATGACGACCCGGCCCGGCTTGGAGAAGTCGGCCACGATCACCTGCTCGTCCGTGGTCGGGAACGCGTCCGAGGGGTAGCGAACGCGCGGCGCCGGGACGCTCCAGACGACCTCCCCCGCGCGGGTGATGCGCGAGATCCAGGATCCCTGGATCTCGGTCACCAGGATGTCGCCGTTGTCCAGCGGCGTCACCCCGTTCGGGTGGGCGAGATGGCGCGGCGGCGCGTGGCGGCACTCGCCGGCGGTCCCCCACTCGGTCACGATCCGGTTCGTGCGCGGGTCGATGATGAGCACCCGGCAATTGCGGATGTCGGCGGTGATGAACGTGCCGTCCTCGAACAGGTGAGCGTCGTCCGGATAGTTGAACAGTCCCGGCCCGCGGCCCCGGACGTCGGGCGCTCCGTACGTCCAGGCGAGCGTCCGCTTGTCGTAGTCCACGATGTGGACGTCGTAGTTGTCCTCCTCGCTCACCGCGAGCAGGTGCCCGTCGGGCGAGAAGTTCACGTCCTCGTTCCCGCGGTAGATCCCGAGATCGGGCGACGGGAACTCCCACACGATGCGACGGTCCGGCGTGACCTCGATCAACCGGTTGTTGCGCCGGTCCGCGATGACGATCGGGTACGGCAGGGGCTTGCCCCACGAGGGCGCCGGCGCGCGCCGGGAGCCGATCACGGGCGGGATCGCGGGGAGCTCGACGCCGCTCCGCACCGCGCCCGCGCCGAGCATCTCCTTCGTGACCGGCACGCGCGTGCCGCTGCCGCCGGCCGCGGGCCGCGAGCCCCGGAGGCCTCCGCCGATTCCGGCCACGATCGCCAGGAGCAGGTCGCGGCGCTTCACGGCGTCCTGCGCTCCGGGCCGACGCCGACCGGCGCCGGCGCGCGATTGAGGATGAGGCCGAACAGCCGCCTGAACTCCTCCCGCGGTCGGGCCCCGAAGAGCGGATCGTCGTTCGCCTGAAAGGCGGCGTCGATCGGCTCCCAGTCCTCCGGGGTCAGCCGCCGCTCGGCCAGCGGCATGACGACATCCTCTTCCAGGCGCATGTGCCGCCAGTGAAAGTCGACGTACTCGCCGACCGCGGCGGCAAAGACGTCGACCGCCGCCGCTCCACCCACCCGGCACCGCGAGAGCAGGTAGCGCAGGTCCCGGACCAGCTCCTCACCCCGCGCGTGATCGCTCTCCAGGACGTCGAGCACGTCGCTCGCCTCGGTGGAGCGACGACGCAGCGCCGAGAAGAGGTACTCGTCTTCCTTCGGGTGATGGAAGCGGTCCGAGAAGCCCTCGACGTAGTCCAGCATGACGGTGAACAGCTCGTAGTCGGGCTCGCGTCCGCGGTCGCGGGCCTCCCGGGCCAGCAGATCGAGGCTCCGGATGACCGCCGACAGCGACCGGTGCTCCTCGCGGATGATCGACAGTGCGAGCGTCATGGCTCCTCTCCCCAGGTGATCACCGCCGCCGTCTTCCGGAACGGCGCGATCCACTCTCCGTCGCGGCGCACGAGTCGCTCCCGTAGAAATGCGGCCAGATAGGCGCGGGCGCCCGGATCCGAGAGCCCGAGATACGTCATCCAGAAGTCGCACGCCTCTTCCAGGTCGGCGAAGGGCTGGTCCGAGCGGTAGGCGATCTCGGTCACGCGGGGGCGGATGCCCCGCGCCCGGAGCGCGGCGACGAGGTCGTCGGCCCCGCGGCGGCGCGGGTACGGGCGGCCCAGCAGGACCGGGTACAGCTCGCGAAAGAAGAACTTGTCCTCCCCGCCCCTCGCCGACGTGAGGTCGCGCACCAGGACCACGAGCCGCCGCGCGATCCGGCCGACCTCGCGGAGAAAAGCGGAGTGCGCCCGCAGCAGGCCCCCCACGTGCGCGCAGAGCACGAGGTCGTGGGGTCGCACCTCCGCCTCGCCCCACGCCGCTTCCACCACCGTCACGTTCCCGAGCCCGGCCTCGGCGGCCCAGCCCCTGAGCCCGTCGGCCATGGCGGGCGACGGCTCCAGCGCGGTCACCGCGCGCAGCCGGCGGGCGAGCGGCACCGCCAGCGCTCCGCAGCCGGCCCCCACATCGAGCGCGGTCTCGCAGGCATCGAGCCGCGGGCCGATGGCGTCGAGCACGCGCGCGGCGTAGTCGCCGCGTTCGGCCGCCCGCCGGTACCAGCCCGCCGTCCGGGCGGTCCAGAAGGCCGACCGCGCGGCGTCGGGCCGCGGGCGGCGACCGGCGGCAGCTCCGCTCGTCCGCACGTCAGCCACCGAGCGCGGCGGCGAGACGATCCACCACCGCCTCCGCGCGCTCGAGAGACGCCGCGGATCCTTGCTCGGCCTCGACCCTCTCGAACCCCCGCGCGACGATCAACTGAGCCTGCGAGTCGAGGACCCCGTCGCTCAGCGGCAGCAGCACCTCGTTCTCCTTGTCGATGTGGTCGCGCAGCAGGTGGACGTAGCGCCGCGCGGCCTCCCCGCGCCGATCCGGGTCGCCCTCGGCCATCGCCCGGATCAGCGCGCGGCCCTCGGCGTGCTCGTCCAGCATCACCCCCACCGGCCCGCCCTCGGCCGGAACGCCCGCCCGGCCCAGCGCCGGAAACAGGTACTCCTCCTCCTTCGCGTGGTGGTTGCGATCGGCGAAGGTCTGCAGCCACCCGAGCGCCTCCGCCCACCAGCCGGCCGGCAGCGGCCCCCCGGCGCTCAGCCGGCCCGCGGCGACCTCGATCAGCGCGAGGGCCCGCAGGATCACCCGATGCTCCTCCCGCAGCGTCCGGGTCGGGCTCGTCGTGGCTTCAAGCTTCATGTGCACCCCTCACTTTCTTCGCGCGATCAGGGTTCGACCGATTGCTCCATGTGGATCATCGGGCCGTGGTGAAACCCCACCCGGGTGAAGAACTCCCGCACGTCGGCCTGCCCGAGGTCGATCAGGGTCGCGACCCGCTCGATCGCGCGCAGCTCGCGGCCGCTGTCCACGAAGCGCCGCAGGAGGGCCTGGGCGACGCCGCGGCCACGATAGGGCGGGGACACCCCGATCAGGTCGACCCATCCGGTGGGCCGGGCGATCCCGAACTCGGACTCGCCCACCCAGCCGAAGAGAAAGCCCACCGGTCGGCCGTCGGTCTCGGCGAGCAGCGACATCCAGGGCGGACGGAGGACGGCGATGTCGAGCCGTCGCTGCCAGTAGTCCTTCCGGATCTGACCGGACAGCTTCTCGTCGATCTGCACGATGGCGTCCAGATCCGACGGCTCGACCGGACGCACGTTGATGCCGCTTCGGCTCATGGGCGGTCTCCCTCAGGCCGCGGCGGCCCGGCCCGTCTTGAGGAACCGCTGGCGGCCGAGGAGCGCGGCGCCCAGCGCCGCCGCGAACTGCGGGCCCTCCGGCACGTGCACGGGCACCCCGAGCTTGTCGCGGAGGGCCACCACCATGCCCTCCTGCCGGGCCACGCCGCCGATGAAGGCCACGGGACCGTCCAGGCCCACCCGCTTGAGCAGCGACAGCGCGCGATCGGCCAGCGAGTTGTGGATCCCCCGCAGGATGTTGTCGACCGTGACCCCCTCGGAGACGTGGTTGATGATCTCGGTCTCGGCCAGCACCGCGCACACGCTCGAGATGGCCTGGGGACGCTCGGCGTGGAGCGACAGCGCCCCCACGTCGGTGATCGAGACCTCGAGATACTTGGCGGCCCGCTCGAGAAAGCCTCCCGAGCCCGCCGCGCACTTCTCGTTCATGTGGAACTCCCGGACCTTGCCGCCCTCGCGCAGGCGGATGGCGCGCGAGCACTGGGCGCCGATGTCGAGCACGAAGCGCGCCTCCGGGCAGACCGTCGCCGCGCCGCGCGCCCCGCAGGTGAGATCGGTGATCTGGACATCCCGGAAGGCCACCGCGTAGCGCCCGAGACCGGTGGTCGCGGTGTAGGCGATCGCGTCCCCGAGGTAGCCCGCGGCCTCGAGGGCCGCCGCGATCGCCTCCCGCGTCACCTTCTCGAAGTCGGCCTTGGTCCGCACCTGGCCGCGGCCGCGCACCGCACCCGCCTCGTCCACCAGCACGCACTTGGTCGTGCCCGACCCGATGTCGATGCCCGCGATCACCATGGCTAGCTCCTCGCCGCCCCGGACGCCACCGTCTCACCGCGGGCCCCGGCCCGCGCGCGCTCCAGCGCGAACAGCGCGGCTCCCAGGGCTCCCATGTAGTGGCCCTCGTCGCTGACGTTGATCGGCTTGCCCAGCACCTCCTCGAGCGCCCGCACCATGCCGGTGTTCCGCGACACCCCGCCGGTGAACGTGATCTCTTCCTCGACGCCGACCCGGCGGACCAGCGACATGGTCCGGGTCGCGATCGCCTTGTGGACGCCGCCCAGGATGTCCTCGATGGTCTTGCGCTGGGCCAGGTACGACATGATGTCGGACTCCACGAACACGGTGCAGACCGAGGTGAGCCGGACGGGAGTCGTCGCCCGGAGCGCCAGCGGCCCGATCTCGTCGAGCCCGACGCCGGTGACGTCGGCCGCGGCGGACAGGAAGCGCCCCGTCCCGGCCGCGCACTTGTCGTTCATCGAGAAGTCGATGACGGAGCCGTCGGCGCCCACCTTGATCGCCTTGGTGTCCTGGCCGCCCATGTCGATGACGGTCCGCGTCGCCGGGAACAGCGAGTGGGCGCCCCGCGCGTGGCACGTGATCTCCGTGATCTGGGCGTCGCCGAAGGTGACCTTGTAGCGGCCGTAGCCGGTGCCCACGACGTAGCCCACCGTCTCCCGCGCGAGGCCCGCGGCCCGGCAGGCCTCGAGGAAGGCGTTCTCCCCCGCGCGCGACACGTTGGCGCCGGTGGCGATCAGCGCCCGCGCCACGATGCGCCGCGCCTCGTCCACGATCACCGCCTTGGTCTGGGTGGATCCCACGTCGACGCCGGCGCCGTGGATCATGACGACCTCCTCTTCGCGAGGGCGATGGTGAGGGTGATCGGACGGAGCTGGCCGGCCGCCCGGATCAGGCGGGCCTTGGCCCAGGCCTGGCCGGTGATGAGCAGCGCGCCCGCGAGCGCGAGCACCGGCCCTGCCGCGGCGGGCGCGGCCAGCGCCAGCAGACCGAGCAGCACCGGCAGCCCGTAGCCCGCTCCGTCGATGACGAGCGCCGAGCCGGTCGCGCGGAGCGGGGCGACGGCCCGGACGAACGAGTCCTCGGACGTCCACGCGAGGTAGCGGCGCCACGCGACGAACGCCGCCGCCACGAGCGCCGCCCCCGCGCCGACCGTCGCGGGGGGGAGCGGACGCCCCGCGCCCGCCTCCACCAGCAGGTAGGCGCCGCCACCCGAGAGCAGGGCCGAGAGCACGAACAGCAGCGGCACGATGGGGACGTCCCACGCGGTCACCCCCCGCGCGCGCCTCACGATGAAGCCCTGGGCCAGCGCGAGCAGGCCCGCCGCGACCACGGCCTGGGCCCGATGCAGGCGGAGCGGGAAGGTGAGGTCGGCGGCGACCAGCGAGGCGAAGACGATCCCGATCAGCAGCTCGCGCGACATCCACGACGTCCGGAGCCGCGTGAGCACGCGTGGTCCCCGCCGCGGGCGACCGGCCTCGCCCGCCACCGCGGCGAACCCCGCCATCACGAGGACCGGCGCCACCCACGAGGCCGCGGTCACGCCCGGCGAGCGCTCGAAGCCCGCCGCGAGCACCGCCACGACGTACCATCCGGCTCCGAGACCACCCAGGACGAAGTTCACCACCGCCGGCCAGCCCCAGAGGGCCTGCGGCTGGGCCGGAATCATCACCCGACATCGCGCCGTCGTCGCGGTCGTCATGGCTCAGTCCGCGAGGTAGTACACGCGGGGCTCCGTTCCGCACTCGGGCATGAGGACCTGGGAGCGGGGATCCGCCGCGAGCCGGGCCACGCGGCTATCCGGGTCGTCCAGATCGCCGAAGACGATCGCGCCCGCGATGCAGGCCAGCGCGCACATGGGGGTAGCGTCCGGATCGACCCCGGGTCGGAGGCCACGGTCGACCCCTCCGTCCACCCGCTCCTTGCAGAAGGTGCACTTGGTCATCACCCCGTGGCGCTCCGGATGGGCGCGGGCCGCCTCCGACGGCGTCGGGGTCTCGAAGTACCCGCTCCCGGTGTGGACCAGATGGCGCGCCTGGT